>DYNG01000086.1 GCA_020721165.1 Desulfocapsa sulfexigens | reverse complement strand
CCCCCCGTCCCAGCATCAACCCGTCGGCCCCGGACTGCTCCAGGCACATTCTGGCATCATCCACGCTGAAAATCCCCCCATTGGCCAGCACCGGGATGGTCAGAGCCGCTTTTACCTTGCCAATCCAGTCCCAGCGGGGCCGGCGGCAGAACTTTTCTCCATGCAGACGGCCATGCACCGACAGCAGATCAATCCCCTCCCCCTCCAGCATCCGGCAGAAATCAAGTAAACGATCCTCATCCAGACTCGCGCCCAGACGAATCTTGGCGCTCAAGGGAAGGGTGGTTGCCTGACGAAGCCGGATAATGGTCCGCCGCACCTGTTCAGGATCAGCGGTCAAGGCGCATCCCGCCCCCTGCCTGCGCAGATTGGGAGCCGGACAACCCAGATTCAGATCTATCCCCTGCCCCGCCAGCGCCTGCACCCGCTCCACGGCTGGCCCGATATCCTGATCGGGGCTGACAAACAACTGGTAAAAAAGGGGATTTTCCTCGGGGGAACGGAATAAAAAAGGGGAAACCAGGGCATTCTCCTGCGGCAGGCGGCCCACCGACAACATCTCGGTGAACAGCAGACCAACACCTCCCAGTTCCATGACCAGCGTTCGCAACGCGGAGTGAGACAGCCCCACCATGGGGGCCAGAGCCAAGGGAGGCGAAATTCGCAGATTACCGATGGCAAGAGAGGTATTCATTAATGATGGCAGCCTGTTATGGAGGATATTTTCAGGCCTTGGGTATTCCCTGTCGCACCACACGACTCATCATCTCATCAGTGATGGGCTGATCGAAGCGAACATGGACCAGATAATCGCTGTTAAACACATCCTGTAATGAAACACTGACAATGCATCCTTTTATCTGAATAACCTGGTTCTCTCCCGTCTGCAAAGAGCTCTCAAGACATTGTCCCAACAGCAGATGAGCGTTTTCTTTTTTCGATAATCGGATGAGCAGAGCAAGTCCGCCGTGGGCTATATCTTCAAGCTGCCCCCTAAACTTCTGGTTTGTTGCCTGTCCGTGGGCATCAAGGAGATTACTGTGCACCACCTGTTCTGCATGATTCCGCTGTTCCTGACGACGACTCTGCCCGGAAGCGTGTAACAGATCAGCTATATTATCAGAACGACGACAAAAACCGGCAAGCTGAGACTCAATTCCAGGATATCGCTGCTTGAGCTGATACCAGGATGCCCGTTCCAACACCCGTATCTGCACGGCCGTGACCGCAGTTAAGGAAACAGTCCAAATCGAATCATCAAAAAAAGGGACGACACCAACAATATCTCCGGCCTTCAGGCTTTTCAGAAAGATCTCCTGCTGGCCTTGCTGATAACTCACATTGACCTGACCTTCAGCGACAAAATAGAGGCTGGTTTTCGCTGCTCCTTGCCGAATAATGACGACTCCCGGCTGGTATTCCTGAGATTGCTGACTCTGATACAAGGCGCTGAAGACCTCGTCGCCGAGACAAGTATGCAGTTCGCGCCAGATTTCAAGTTCATGACTGCTGATGGCATTCATTTTTTCATTATCAATCAGCTCGGTCACCCGAATAACCTCCAGCAAGGCATCAGGGTTCACAGCGAGAATCCGCTCCTGCAGGATCTCAGCCGTCACAAAATCCTTGTTTTTTGCGGCTGCAACCGCATGATCTGCAATCAGCCGGGTTGCCTCGGCCACCTTTTTCTTCAGGAGCAGCTTTTCAATTTGACTGTTGAGATCACGAAGTTTGAGGCGGGCCAGTTGCTCGGCATGAGGATCAGAACTAAAAGCGACTTCCATCTCTGCTTCATTATCCGAAGAAACTGCCGGTTGTGGTGCCGGCGATAACTGCGCGCCCAGACTCTGCAACGCCTGTTGCACCGTATCGGCGACCAGATCTTTTTCCCCTTTTCCATCGGCTATCCGTTCGGCCAACACCTGCTGCAGAAGAGTCACCGCCCGCCGTTGCGGGGCCTGACGAAGAACCAGGCACAGTTGCATCAACAGCTCGTCATGGGCCGAACCGGCAAAAGAATCCCGCTCCGCCAGGAGATCAAGAAGGATCTCCATACAATTGGCGGGACAACCAAGCTGACCGATCTTGGCAACGATCTGCGGCTTGAGGTCATCGTTCACCACAGGTAAGGCCGCCAGTAAATACCTCTCTTTCTCATCGCTGGTAATATTATCAAAACAGTCAAGCACCTGCTGCTGCACTCGAATATCTTTATGTTTAAGCAAGGGCAGCACCAGGGGAATATGAGAGATGTCCCCCCAAACCGCGATCAGGGCTACAATATTACGAATCCCGTACCAGGGCAGATCTTTATGGAGATATTCCTGCAACACCGGTACAGGCAAGCGACCGGTATGGGGAATCAATTGCAGAAAATAGAGCCGATCACTCTTCTGCTGGGCAACCAGCAGTTTATCGAGAAGAAAGGTGACCGCTCGGCGGCCAAAATGGGCCAACATCTTTTCGGCCAGGGGCCGCCGCGCTCCCAGACCATGTTGACAGACCAGGGCAAACTCCTCCAGGATATGAGACATGGCCAGCCCATCCAGGGTGCGGGAGGCCAGGCCCCGAATGATATTGCCCTTTTCCAACGATCCGGAATAAATCTGAAAAAGGATGTCCTGAACCGGTTCAATATGGCGCCAATGCCCTTCACTGAGCATCCGCAGTCCGTTGCGCTGCAATTGACGGCACACCGTATCGCAAACCGGCAGATAGGTTTCTTCCATCTCCAACCAACGAGCCATGATCATACTGACCTCCACCAGCAGGGCATAATCCTCCTCGGGAGAAAGATGGGCAGAACAAAAGGAGAGGGCCATGACCGCCCGCTCGCGGAGGGCAATATCCTCACCACAGGCATAGCTTTCGAGTTTTTGCACCAGAAATCTGGCCCGTTCCAGATCGCCCTTACGGGCGGACTCCTGAATGATTGCCGACACATTGCTGACAAATTCATCCAGCAGCAGGGCCTTGCTGTCCCCTTGGGCAAACCCCTCTATTTGGCGGGTCATCCGCAACATGAGGCGCTGATGTTCGCCTTCGGCAATGAGCGCTTTGGCCTTCTCCAGCGCCTGTTGTCTCTGTTCTTGATCGTTACTCATGATTGAAACGGAGGAAAAAAAGATAAAGATGAAAAGAGGCTCCTTGAGAAATTGACATTTTCCCAATGATGCCCCATAATGCGGCCCCATGAAGACATGGCGCGACATCCTCAACAGCTCGATACACAGCTCGGCGGCCCTCAATGCCCATTTTAAGAGTGAGCATACCTCAATTGACCGGGTAATAGCAACCTATCCCATGCGGATAAATGAGTATTATCTGAATTTAATTCAACGCGAAGGCGACGCCTTATGGAAACAGGCCGTTCCAGACGCGGCAGAACTGGAAGATCCGGTCTGCGTGGAGGATCCTCTCGATGAAGAGAATCTCAGTCCGGTTCCCAATCTGGTTCATAAATATCCCGACCGGGTTCTCTTTCTGATTTCCAGTCAATGCGCCATGTACTGCCGGTTTTGTACCCGTAAACGAAAGGTGGGGACGGACCGGATGGCCATTACCCCGCAGACCATTGAGGCTGGGCTTGAGTATATCCGCCGACATCCGCAGGTCCGGGAAGTCCTGCTCTCCGGCGGCGACCCCCTGCTTCTGTCCGACACCGGCCTTGACTCCATTTTGTCCCGCCTGCGCGCCATTCCCTCGGTGCAGGTGATCCGCATCGGCACCCGCGTCCCCTGCACCCTGCCCATGCGCGTGACTCCGGCCCTGGCGGCCCTGCTCAAAAAATACCATCCTCTCTATATCAACACCCATTTCAACCATCCCGCCGAAATAACCCCCGAGTCCAGCGCCGCCTGCGCCCTGCTTGCCGACGCCGGAATCCCTCTGGGCTGCCAGACCGTGCTTCTCAAAGGAGTCAATGATCATCCAGAAATTATGCGGGAATTGCTGCTCAAACTGCTGCAGATCCGGGTCAAGCCCTATTATCTCTTCCAAACCGACCTCACCGCCGGCACCAACCACTTCCGCACCCCCACCGCCACCGGCATTGCCATTATGCGCAGTCTGATTGGCCATATCTCTGGATTGGCAATCCCCACCTATGCCCTTGACGGCCCCGGTGGAAAGGGCAAAATCCCCCTCACTCCCGACTATATTCTGGATCGGGGCAGCGACCTGATTTTTGAGAATTATCGCGGGGAACGATGCACCTACCCGGAATCCGGGGATGGAACTTAACACCCCCCCTCTCCTCCCTCCGCTCTTCCACAAGACGCCCGCCCTCATTGTCAAGACAGCTTTTACAGTCACCCTCCCATTACCATCCTTCTGCCCTTACAAATTTGTCAGATCTTCTTTTCGTAAAAACACAACTAATTGAGATATCATCAATATGTAAAAGAGGTCATAAATCATTTTGACCTGACCCCTTTTACATGAACCCCTTTTATTCTTTCTCAGTGGCCGCAATGACAAAAGGTCTTTAGATTGAGTATTTTCGCGGCAGCAGAGATGGTCACCCCGAAGAAAAACACGGGCTTGGCCTGATTGAGAAAGGTGGTGATGGTGCCGTTGGTCAAAGTTGACCCGGTGGCAAAGATGACATCGCACCACTGCATGGCCTCCGTGGTCATCTCCGGGGCCTCAATAACCACTGTTCCCACCGCGACCCCGATATTATCCTGATCCATATCCACCACCCGGGTCGGGAATTGCGCGGCAAACGCCTCCAGGAAGCGGGGTTGATGCCCGACCAGCAGAACTTTTTGTCCGGCACCGACGACATCGGCCAGGTGCGCGGCGCACTCTTCAGGCTCCTTGTCCTTGCAGTGCACAGTCTTGCCGCAAAGATCAAGAAAGCGGAAAACCGCATTGAGGCCGGAGATAAAGGTGGCCCGTTTCCTGTTTGAATCCAGGGGCATTGTCAGGAGTTCATGCACGGGGAAATCGGCCTGCTCGAATTCATCGGTAAAGGCCTGTCCCTTTGCACCCTGAAAATCGGCCTCCACCATGACCTCCCGGCCCTTGATAATCGGGTAATCGGTGTGTTTCGGCCTGCCGATCGCCTCATGCGCCGCCAGGGCCTTGCAACGGACACTGAGGGTTTGGCCGGCAAGGCCATGTTCTTCAATGGCGCTTTTCAGGGCCGTCCGTAATGTTGTATAGATATCCATGATGGCGCTTATCCTTGTGTGGAATTTTTATTTCTGTGGCTGATCTCCTTGATCCCACCATTTTCAAACTCGACCAGGGTATCGGCGAAGACCTCAACATCGGCTGGGTCATGGGTAATGACCACCAGCGGCACTCCAAATTTCTGCCGGATATCCAGGAGTTCCATGCGCATCCGGTGGCGGAGCAGGGAGTCGAG
>DYNG01000085.1 GCA_020721165.1 Desulfocapsa sulfexigens | reverse complement strand
AGGCGGCGCTTCATGCAACGAATCTTTCACCCGCACTCTTTGGCATGCCTCGTTGGTCCTGGCAGAAGCGGCGTACTGTTGTTGAGCCATTATGATGGCTAAAATTGCCAAAGATGAGGCCGCCCCCGCCCTGCCCCCAGCGACGATTCTTGCAGAGCAACGGGGGCTGAATGCCGCCCAGCGATTACAGAAGAGACGGCTCATCCGCATCGTTATCCTGCTGTGCCTCTGCCTGCTCCCCCTCCTGGCCTGGCTGGAAAAGAGTCTAGTTGGCAGCGCGGTTGGTTTGCCCCTGAGCAAGAATATCTTCCTGCTGGCCATCATCAATTTGAATGTTTTGCTGGCCCTGCTCATGTTTTTTCTGGTTTTGCGCAATCTGGCGGAACTGGTTTTTGAGAGTCGGCAGAAAATCCTGGGCTTTAAGCTCAAGACCAAGCTGGTGACCTCGTTTGTCTGCCTGTCGCTTATTCCAGCGGTTCTTCTCTTTTTTGTGGCCTTGCGCTTTATCTCAACCAGTATGAACTACTGGTTTAACAGCGCCATTGAACAGTCTTTACAGGCATCGTTGGAGCTTGCGCAATCGCGGGTGCAGGAACGAAAAGAGCAGGTCAAAAAAGAGACCGAACTGCTTGGCGCTCAGTTGGCAAGGCAGCCCCTCGCCCCAGAAGAGCCAGCCGCCACGCAGAAATTCTTAAAAGATATTCTGGCCGCCTCTTTTGTGGAGGCGCCGGAGAGTGTCCGGCTGATTTTTGCCGACCAAAATGTTGAGGTGACCGCTACGGCGCCCAATTTTGACGATCACGAGTTGCCCGCCATTCCGCTCAGCGCCTTCCGCGAGGCGCGGGAAAAAAAAGAGGCCATCATTCTTCCCCAGGATACCGCCCATGAAGATCTGATCCGCTCTCTTACGGCGCTCCCCATTTCCCCGGCACAAGAGACATATCTCGTTGTCACTCGACTGATTCCAGGGCAGCAAAAAGAGCAGATAACCCAGATTACCCAAGGGATTGAAGGTTATCGGCAATTAAAATATCTGGAAAAACCGTTCAAGTTCTGGCTGCTGGTTATCCTGCTTATTGTGACTCTGCTCATCGTTTTTGCGGCCATCTGGTTTGGCTTTTATATCGCCCGCGGGATCACCGAACCCATTGATAAGCTGGCGGCGGCCACCAGACGGATTGCTGATGGGGATCTGGGCTTTGTTCTGGAGAAGAAAACCGATGATGAGATGGGGTCGCTGGTGGATTCGTTTAACACCATGACCAGCAACCTGAATGCGAGCAACGAACGGCTGGCAGAGGCGCATCAGGCCCTGATGACAAGTTCTCAGGAGTCTGAGCAGCGGCGGCGCTATACCGAGATTATTCTCCAGAATGTGGCCGCCGGGGTGGTTTCGCTGGACAATTCCGGTCGGATCACCACCATTAACCGGTTTGCGGAAAAGCTGCTGCACATTGATAAACAACTTTTTCTTGGACACCCCTATCAGGAAGTCCTGTTCAAAGGGCATGCGGAAATCATCAGTGGTTTTATCAAAGCTCTGGTGGCCAGCGGTAAAAGCTCGATGGAGCAACGACTGAAACTCACCATTCTTAAAGAACGATTTTCTCTGCTGGTCAATTTTACCCGTCTGGAAGACGAGGCGGGCAATGCACTGGGTTTTGTGCTGGTTTTTGACAACTTGACCAAACTGGAAAAGATGCAAAGAATGGCGGCCTGGCGTGAAGTGGCTCGCCGCATTGCCCATGAGATAAAAAATCCGCTCACCCCCATTCAGCTTTCGGCCCAGCGCCTGCGTCGGCGATATCCAGAAATACTCAAAGAGGAGAACGGAGTTTTTGACCTGTGCACCGCGACCATTATCAAACAGGTGGATGATCTGAAACGGCTGGTCAGCGAATTTTCCCAGTTTGCAAGAATGCCGAAGATTCAGCAGGCCGCCGCCAATTTGACCCAGGTCGTTCGTGAAACGGTCTTTCTCTATCAGGAGGCGCACAAGGATATCGTCTTTACCTGGGCCGAGGCCGAACCCATTCCGGTTTTCAGTTTTGATGCCGAGCAGATCGGTCGTTGCCTGATCAACCTGATTGATAATGCGGTTGCAGTTTTATCCAGCGCCGGTACAATGGCGGGAGACGAGGATGGCGGCAAATTGATTGATATTCTTTTGTCGTTAAGCCCCGACCGGGAGAGCGTTTTTATCAAAATCACTGATAACGGCCCGGGGATTCCCGAGGAAGATAAGGCCAGGCTTTTTGAACCCTATTTCTCCACTAAAAAAACCGGAACTGGTCTGGGACTGGCCATAGTCTCAACCATTGTCGCTGATCATAACGGCTATATCCGGGTCCAGAACAACCCGCCGCATGGCTCGCTTTTCACCATAGAACTGCCGCTGTTGCAGGCGGAAAAAGGATAAGGCAATTTTTTCCTGCCATAACACCGGCCCCTCAAAAGGGCTGAGAACAGACGATGTCGAAACGCATTCTTATCATTGACGATGAGGTCAGTATTCAGGAATCTCTGTCCGGTATCCTTCAGGATGAAGGCTTTATTCCCCTGTGCGCGTCCTCGGCGGAGGCCGGAATAGCGCTGCTGGAAGAGGAGCCGGTTGATCTGGCCCTCCTTGATATCTGGATGGGTAAGAATATGGATGGCATGACCGCGCTCGAAAAAATCAAAGAACGGTTTTCTCTGCCGGTTATCATGATTTCCGGGCACGGCACCATAGAAACCGCCGTGCAGGCCACCCGCAAAGGCGCCTACGATTTTATCGAAAAACCACTCTCTTACGACAAGATTATCCTGGCCATCACCAATGGCCTTCGTTTTTCCCAACTGGAGCAGGCCAATATCCTGCTTCAGGAAAACCGGACGGTCCAGCTCACTGGAAATTCTGCGGCGATTCAGGCGGTGCGCGAGCAGATCGAACGGGTCGCCCCTGCTGATGCCTGGGTGTTGATCCGGGGGGAGCATGGCACGGGCAAGGAGATTGTGGCCCAGTCCATTCACCGGCTGTCCCTGTCCTGCCAGCAGCCGATGGTTGAGTTGAATTGCGCGGCCATTCCTGAAGAGTTGATCGAATCCGAGCTTTTTGGTCATGAAAAAGGCTCTTTTACCGGCGCCCATACCAGCAAGCGAGGCAAGTTTGACCAGGCCGACGGCGGCATCCTGTTCCTTGATGAAATCGGGGATATGAGCCTGAAAACCCAGGCCAAGATTCTGCGCATCCTGCAGGAACAAAAATTTGAGCGGGTGGGCGGCCAGAAGACCATCAGTGTCAGGGTGCGGGTGCTGGCGGCCACCAATAAAAATCTGGAAGAAGAGATTGAAAAAGGCAACTTTCGGGCCGACCTGTTCTGGCGGTTGAATGTGGTGCCCATCGGTGTGCCTGCCCTGCGGGAGCGGTTGGAAGATATACCCCTGCTGGTTCAGGAGTTTCTGAAGGGCCTGGCGGACAAGGGCCTGGGACAGAAAGAATTTTCAGATGGCGCCCATCAGGCCTTGATGACCCACTCCTGGCCGGGCAATGTCCGGGAGCTGCGAAATTTTATCGAGCGGGTGGTGATCATGTGTCCTGGCCGCTTGATTACCGAAGCAGAAATTTATCCTTTTTTAACTCCGGACCGCTCGCTTCATCAGATTCCGCTGCAGAAAAACGGGAAGGAGGAAATCCCCCCTGATGATCTGACGACTGGCCCTTCTCCCTATGCCTGTACCGACTTCCAGGAGGCCAAAAAAAACTTTGAGCGCCAGTTTTTGCAGGTAAAACTGCATGAAAACCAAGGCAATGTCTCACAAACGGCGGAACAGATCGGGATGGATCGCAGTCATCTTCATAAAAAGCTGAAAAGCCTCTCTCTTCTTGCTGATGAATAGAGGTTTGATGGTCTCGTAAAAAGCCGAATAGCCAAAGACTATATCTCATAACTTGCTGTAACTACAATGAAGTTCTCCGAGAAAACGACTGTTTTCGGACCTATTGCGCACCCCTCAAGATTTTGTCCCCTCTGAAACCTTTATAAAGGAACTTACACCATGATTTTTCCTGAATATCGCCCGCGCCGACTACGAAAAAATGAGGTTTTTCGCTCGCTTATCCGTGAAACCCAGCTTTCGGCTGGTCAGCTTATTTATCCGCTGTTTATCATGCCCGGAAAGAATAAGCGGGAGGCCATTCCGTCCATGCCCGGGGTCTTTCGTCTCTCTGTGGATCAATTGAAAAAAGAGGCGGAAGAGTGCCTGAAGCTGGGGGTGCGGGCGGTGATCCTGTTCGGTTTGCCGGAAAAAAAGGATGGGGTCGGTTCCGGCGCTCACGCCCGCGACGGGATTATTCAGCGGGCCATTAAAGAGCTAAAAAACAAGGCCCCGGAAATGATGGTGTCAACCGATGTCTGCCTCTGTGAATATACCGATCATGGCCATTGCGGATGCATTATCGGCAACGAGGTGGACAATGACGCCACCCTCGAAATTCTGGCCAAGGTCGCGCTGTCCCACGCCCAGGCCGGCGCTGACATGGTGGCCCCTTCGGATATGATGGACGGGCGGGTGGCGGAAATTCGCGCCGCCCTCGATGAGAATAATTTTGAGATGATTCCGATCATGTCCTATGCCGTCAAATATGCCTCGGCCTTTTACGGCCCCTTTCGGGAGGCGGCTGATTGCAGCCCGCAATTTGGTGACCGCCGCAGTTACCAGATGGATCCGGCCAACAGTCGCGAGGCTCTGCGCGAGGCCAACCTGGATGTGGAAGAAGGAGCGGACATCCTGATGGTCAAGCCGGCCCTGGCCTATCTGGATATTATCAGTAAACTGAAAGAGGAGTTTGACCTGCCCATTGCTGCCTATCAGGTCAGTGGCGAATACGCGATGATTAAAGCGGCGGCAGAAAAGGGCTGGATTGATGAAAAACGGGTGATGGCGGAAAGCCTCCTGGCCATCAAACGAGCGGGGGCGGATATCATTCTGACCTATTTTGCCAAAGATATGGCAAAGTTACTCAAAGAACAGTGGTGAGTGCCAGGTACCGGCGGGATTGTTATTCCAATTCGATTTCAGGGTGAAATGTCCCGAGGTCCGACAATATCATGGCGACTAAATACTTGGTTGATATGAAAGTCGTGACTGGCGATCTCCTCCTCATACAATCAGCCCTCGGCAACACAGATCTTCAGAGCACCACTATTTATACCTAAATCCAGACCAACCGGATCGCCCACGCCCCCGCCCTCATTTCTGCCTTGCGACAGTCCACGAGGGAAGTGTGGACTGTATGTGGACGATTTGCAGCAAACAAGGGTTTCAGGAATTGCCCTGAAACCCTTGTTTTTACTGGAGCCGATATGCGGAGTCGAACCGCAGACCTACTGATTACGAATCAG
>DYNG01000084.1 GCA_020721165.1 Desulfocapsa sulfexigens | reverse complement strand
CCATGGAAATTGATTCTTCATCAAACGGTATTGAAAACACTGGCAAGTTTGTTTTTTCGATCTTCATCAGGCCTTGATTATCAATTGTCTTTATGACTTTATGAGCTTGGTATTGTTCGATAACATTTTATTGAGTCAAGAAATGTCAGATCAATCATTTTTCGTTAAGGGGATGATAACCCCCAACTCCTCTTCAATAAACCGTAGCCATTTATAGACATTGGTGCGGTCTATTCCCAGTTATTCCCAAATCTGCTCAACCTGTACACCACGATGGCTGCCGATCATGTCAAAGACAGTGAGTATTTTGGCAAGATTTGCGGCCCCACATTTTGTTCCCTAAGTTTTTTTGAAAAAAAGTTTTCCTGTTGTGTCGGGAATCGCTACTTCGCCATGTTAATTTTAAATCATCGGCGGGATCGAGCTTCATTTATTGAAGCAGACCCAAATGAATTTAAATCATAACACAGGTGAAGAAAATGGCGAAAAAAGAAAAGGAACAGGAAGAAAGAGGTCTCAAGGATTACGGCATTATTTATATCTCCGGTCCGATTACTGATGCCACCTCAGAATCAATCTGCAAGGAGATTATTGAATACAACATCAAGGGGGAGGCGGATCATTTACAGATGATCATTAATTCCCCTGGCGGCACCTGTTCGGCGGGATTTGCCATCATCGACATGATGGAGTGGTCGCGAATTCCCATCTACACTACGGGAATAGGCATGATCGCCTCCATGGGTCTGATCATATTCATGGCCGGGGCCAAGGGTCGGAGAGTTATTACCGCCCGCACCTCTATTTTGTCTCATCGATTTTCCTGGATATCAGCGGGTAATCACAGCCAACTCCTTGCAAACCGCAAAGAAGAAGACCTGGAACACAAGCGCATTGTTGACCATTACATGCGCTACAGCAAAATGAAGGATCAAAAGGAGTTGGAGGAAAAACTATTGCAAGATGTGGATACCTGGCTGGCGCCTGATGAGGCGATTAGCTATGGTCTGGCCGATCTGGTTGAGCCAGCTGGCCGTAGTGGCTGGTAATCGGTCATGGCTGCCATAATGAGGAGATTGGTAAGGTTTGACAGGGTCGTATCCTATGCCAAACGCCATAAAATAAGAAATTACAGAATAGCTATTGACCAATTGTTAGGGGAAGGCCCTCCCCCCCCAAAAAAAATGGTTCAGAAAAAAATAAAATCAAAACAAGGTGCAATTATGAACGGTGCAATCTGCCTACAGTCTCAGACTTTGCAGGTCCTAAATAATAAAGAAACAGTGAATGCTCATGAGCCACAGTTTACTGACAACCTGGCCTATATAGAATTTTTGATGGCCGAGGTTCTGCTCTGGCTGGCCCATGCCTACCTGCGCCTCAAGCAGATAGATCACTTTGGTCAACTGGCTTCCAAGGTTGCTTTTTTGAAGATCCCAGCAGGCATTCAAAGTCGCAGAGAGTTAGAAGATTATATTCATGATCTGGCTGAAAAAAGGGCAGATGCTGAAAAGGTTGCTTCTGCCGCAGGTGTCAAGTTGCGATTAA
The DNA here is from genome assembly GCA_020721165.1 of Desulfocapsa sulfexigens. Classification (GTDB taxonomy): domain Bacteria; phylum Desulfobacterota; class Desulfobulbia; order Desulfobulbales; family Desulfocapsaceae; genus UBA2270. The sequence continues at coordinate 3,841 of DYNG01000084.1, read as the reverse complement.
ACGAGCTTGCTGACGAATATCGTCTCGATGGTTTCAGTCGCAAGGTTTTACAACTTGTGTTGGCTGCCGGAAATTCGATGGAATTCATGGCAGTTTATCAGGAATGTGACATTGACCTTTGGGATGCTGGTATGCGGCGAAGTGACCTGGAGATTGGCATTATCCTTTCCATCCTTTGTAATGATTATAGAGAACAAATGAGATGCAGGGCAGTCTTTGCCATTGATCAACCACTTTTAAAACATGAACTCGTCCAGCTGTCTGGCCGTCATGTCAGTTTTTTACGGAATGATGTGGAGTTGCATGAAAGGGTAAGCCGTTTTTGTCTTGATGATCACAATGTTTATGATACTGACCTGCTCTGTATCAATTCGGAGTGGCCAACTATTAAATTATCCCAGGTGGTGTTGGCAGAAGACCTCAAAGCGGACCTTGTCCGTTACTGTGAGTCATTCCTGGCTAATAATAAGAATGGTACTGGCCTAAGCGAGTCATTTGGCTATGGCGCAGGCCTCACCTGCCTTTTTTACGGGCTGTCCGGCACAGGGAAGACCATGTTGGCCCATGGCCTGGCAAACCATCTTGGCTGCCAGCTTTTTTCTGTAAATATCGGCAGTCTGCAACATGCTGACATCTCCTTTGAAGATGCTATGCAGTATATCTTTCGAGAGGCCAGGTTGGCTGGCGGTATTGTTTTCCTGGATGAATGCGATGACCTTTTCCGTGATGACTCCCATGAAAGCAGAACCTTCCTGATTGAAGTGGAAAAGGCCGAGTGCATAACTATCCTCGCTACGAATAAAACCATAAAGATGGACCCAGCTCTGGACAGGCGAATCAGCTTGAAAATTCCCTTCACTTTGCCCAGTGAAGAGGAGAGGCTTTCCATTTGGCAGGCCTTGCTTCCAAAGGGGATGCAGTATGACGGGGATGTTGACTTGAAAGAGCTTGCTGAAAAATATCATTTTACTGGAGGGTTGATCAAAAACAGTCTGCTCATAGCTGGGGGTAATGCCATGGTCAAGAAGGGCATGGCAGGTAACAAGATAACCATCCAGGCAGCAGAAATTCATAATGCCGCTCGTCATCAGGCTAAATCCATGTTTGATCTTGGCGCAACAGGTAAGCTGTCGAGCCCCCAAGAGAAGCTGGCGAATCTTGATATTCGCCGAGTAGATCAGGAAAAATTGCAGGCTGTGGCCCGTTTGATTCCAGAGATACACCAGACCAAAGAAGGCTTTTGCGGGCTTATCAGCACAGAAAATAAAAGAGTTGGTGTGGATTGTGCGTGTGGGGTAGCCGCCGAGGCGGGCCTCATGGTGCGGCAATTTTCCTTGTCACGGTTATTTGCCAAGGATATTTCTGAGGATGACAGGCCGATAGATCCCTTCACTCAGAAAAGAACAAGTCTTCTGGAATATGTATTTACTGAACGACCCGGCCAACAGGAGATCATAATTTTGGAAGATGACTCCCTATTGCTGCAAGAGTTCATATGTAACCAGAACAAGAAGGCAGAGTCCTATACGAACTGGCCGCGCTTTAAGGAATTGCTTCATGATTTCAGAGGGGTTCTTTTTGTGGTGACTGGTCCACTGCCAGGTCTTTCGGTTCCCATTGAATTTTCCTTCCATGTTTCTTTAAGTTACCCAGCTGAGGATCATCAAATAACGACCTGGAAACGATATTTTCCGCATCTGAGCGATCATGAGTTGGTGGAGATCGTTGAGCAGTTTCCTATGTACACTCAAGAGATTTCTTTGGTGGTCAAGCAGGGGGGAATTGCCGCTCGGTTGGCGGGAACTACTCAGCCAGATTATGACTTGATAGTCAACATGGCGAATCGTTTACGAGGAAAGAAAACCATGCCTTTCCTTTTCGGAAGTCCAGGTGTTGATGGTTGATGACTTTGGTGCCAGGTTTTTACGACACTAACCGGCTAAGGTAATTATCAACAGCCTGGAAGGAAAAGGAATCCGTAACCATCCAACATAGAAAGTCACTTTGTCTGGATTTTAACGAAAATTTTGTGTCTATTTTCGTCACTCTTGGTAGATATCATCTCAAAACAAAGATGTGCAGAGAAAGCGGCAACCAACAACATGAAAAGGGGAAATAATGCGAATACTTTTTGATTCATCCCTCGATGGACGGGCTTGGCCCCTCTGGCCAGGAGAGAAAGAAGCTCTGTTGGGAGAAAACCGCGTCGGTCGTCTTGGACTGCTCGGTCTGCTGGAGACCATACTTGGCTTGCGCGGGCCTGATATGCCTGAAGGTGTACGGGTTGCTTCCTTGGTTCCCTTGCTCCAGCAAAATAAACAGGCATTTTGGGCCAAGTCGGCTGAGGTCGATCCGTTCGGGGTGGCTCGGGAGCTTCTCCGACTCTATGATTTTTTATTCATGCATGGGTGGCAGGAGCAACCTCTGACTCCCAGATTGGCTGATCTTACAAGTTTGGGACGAATGATTCTGCCTGCCATCCCGCAGCGATTGGTTGCGATTCAGGATGCTTTGTCCGATTACGAAGGTGCGCTACCCGAGATTACTCTATTGGAATCGGAAGAGAGTTTGCCGCTTCTTTGGCAGCGGTTGTTTTCCCGACTCAAGGAAAAGGGCGCTGAATTTCTCAATCCCGCAGAATGTATCACTGAAGATAAGCAGGGAGACCTGACCGCTGCTCGTGCAGAATCATTTACCCCGATTGGTGATTGTTCCTTGCAACTGATTCGGCCAGTCGGGGTATTGCTGGCAGCAGAAGAAGTTGCTGCCTGGCTTGCAAAGGTTGCCGAGGAAGAGGGTCTTGCAGGCACGGTAATCATTGGAGCCGATCCAGTCCTGGATACGGCCTTGAATCGTTTTGGTCTCCCGGTCAGCGGGGCTACACCTGAAAGTGGACATGCCCTGCTTCAGCTTCTTCCGCTTGTGCTGGCCCTTGGTTGGAATCCGCCGGACCCGGCCAGGATCATGGAACTGCTCACTCTTCCTGTCTCGCCAATCCCTTCAAAGATCCGTCGCAAACTGATACAAGCCCTGAGCAAATGGCCAGCTCTGGGAAGCCCGTTGTGGCAAAAAAATCTGGCCGAAGGTCTGAGCGAGATTACGGATACAACTGAAAGGCAGCAAAAAGAAGATCGTTTATCCATCCTCTTTGAACCATCCGCCGTTAATGGAGAATATCCGGTTGCAGCGATTCGCCAAAGGGTGGAGATGCTCAGTCGCTGGTTACATAACGGATTCCCCAATGATCCACAGGTCTATCCGGCCCTCAGCCAATGCCGGATTTTTTCAACCATGATCGAGGCCTTGGGCCGGGAAAACCTGAGTGAACCGGTCCTTAAAAAGATCATTGATGAAACGATTAACGCTATTGACCCACCACCCATATTGCCTGCCCAAGCTGGTTTGGCGGCTGTTACGACCCCGGAGGCGATTATTGGCCCAGCCAGGCGAATCGTTTGGTGGAATTTTAACCGGAATACTGTTCCACCCTTGACGTTCCCACTCCTTACTCGGGAGGAACAGGCTGCCCTTGCAAGCGTCGGGGTTATCTTGCCGGATTCAGCGATCCTGGCCAATAGCCGGGCCAAGCGTTGGCGTCGTCCATTGGTCCATGCAACGGAGCAACTTGTTCTTGTCTGTCCGGCACAAGATGCGGCAGGCAATGATCTCCACCCCCACCCTCTTTGGGATGAACTGCTGGCCGCATCCAATGACAAGGCGGGAAGTCTTATTGAGAAAAAGATTCAGCATTCCTACACTCTTCCATGTATCAGCCCAAAACAACTGGAAATCCCCCAAGCACTGACCTCTTGGACGGTTCCTGCCAATACCATCACTAACA
>DYNG01000083.1 GCA_020721165.1 Desulfocapsa sulfexigens | reverse complement strand
TTACCGGTATTTGACATCGTTGATCGCCGGTGCTGGCACAGGAGGGGAAATCGTTGCTGGTTGTGCACCTGATGGCGCTTGTGGTAATGGAGGCAATGGGGGCGGAAGTGGCTGGCTGGTGTCGGGGCTGGTTAGTGTCTGAGCAGGCAGGGCAGCGCTTGCTGCTGGCCCGGACTCTGGGGGGATGGTGGTTGCCGGTGAGCTTTCGGGCTCTTTGGCTGTCGTTGGACGATGGGCAAGAAAGGAGGCCGCATCGCCACAATAATCAGTAAAGATGCCATCAACACCAACCTTGAAGAAGAAAAAATCCAGCAAGGTTTCAAAATCTGTCCCAGGAACCTCTTTTTTGCCCTGGATATACGGGGGGATGGATTCCTGCTCACGACGAAACAGCCAGGAATGAACCACTAATCCCAGGCTGTGGGCATCATCAACCAGGGTGGGGCGCACCAGAGCGCCAGCAGGATCAACGAGCAGGGATTTATCCAGGCCAATGCCGGCCACGGAGAGCGACAAGGCCCGTAGCCCGGACTTGCTGAGCATCCAGTCATAATTGTAGCTGACCCACTCTCCAAACTCCAACGACTTGGTTTCATTGCCATTATTGTCATCAATCAGTTGGATCAGTTGCAACTCCATCTGCTGGGCGGGCAGGATTTCAGTGCGGATTCGTTGCAGTTCATCATGGTCAAAGCATTGCAGCAAGAGGGAGGACTCGGCGCTGGTGTATCCATATTCCTTGAGAATTTTGATGACTGCCAGCGAGATGTCTTTCCCTTCATGGCGGTGCAGCCAGGGGGTCTTGATTTCAGGGTAGATGCCGATGGCTCGGCGCAGGGTCTTTTCCAGGCCGCGAATGAGTTCCAGTTCTTCTTTGAATGTTGGCACAGTGAAGCGGAGATTGCTGTTCCTGTCGTCGGGAAATCGCTCTTCTCCCTGGCGGCCGTTGGGATAGGGTTCTTTGAGGGAGAGCTGTTTTATTTCGGCCAGGGTAAAGTCGAGGGCATAATACTTCCCGTCTTTGCGCGCCCGCTCAGGGAAAATCTCGGCCACATTAGTCACTTGATTCAGGGTGGGTTCCCGGAGAACGATGACCTGATTATCTTTGGTCATGACCAGTTCCATCTCGATAAAATCACTGCCTAAGCCGATGGCCAGGGCGGTTGAGGGGATATTGTGCTCCATGAGATAGCCCGAGGCGCCACGGCTGGCAATGACGATTTTGGGACGCTTCTGATCGGTGATGCGGTCAGCGGCGGGGCCTGAAGGCGCGGTCGTCGCAAAACTGTTCGTGAGATGGGTCAGCAGCAGAGCCAGCAGGAGGACGACGAGAGGTGGCCACGATACCTTGCCGAGTGGGGTGCAGGAGTGTTTGGTCATGCCGTTCTCAAGTGTTATGAGTGATGGTGGTCATGGTCGTGATGGTGGTGGTGATGGCGCTCATGAGGCGAATCGTTCCCGCCTGCGGCCAGCAGGGCCTTTTTCAGGTCGGCATTGACGATCTCCATGCTGTGGGTGACGGCATCAAGGGCATCGGCCACGGCTTTTTCGCCCGCTGCCCGGGTCTGGTCGGCCCAATGTTGACACTCGTGGATATGGCTATGATTGTGTTCCAGCCAGTGGGGCAATAAAACCCGTAATTTTTCAAGGTGTTCCATTTTTATCCTCCTTTCTATGATGAGTGGTTTGCCGGGAATTTTTTCAGAATAACCTTGCCGCTCTGGAAATCAATGGAATCAATAAAAGCGGAGGCAACGGTTTGCGGCTCTTCAAAGAGGGCGCCGATCTCCACGCTGTTGCCAATGACCTGAAGACGGGTGACATTGTCAATAATTGTGTCATTTTCGCCGCCATGTTGGACCACCACGCTCATCTGGCACATTGCTTTTCCTCCGTTGTTTGTGTGTGTAATCGTTGTAAAAAATATCGTGACCATTCTTCATTCATGAACAGTAGAAGGGGCCGTCAGGAAACAGATAAAAACGATCAGGGTATCTATTTTTGCCCAAGTCCCTTACACCAGAAAACGGAACTCGCCCTTGCCCAGCAGATCATGCAAATGCAGGATGCCGGCCAGTTTGCCATCTTTCTCCACAATGGGCAAGACCGTAATCTCCCGCTCCTGCATAATGCTCAAGGCATCAGCGGCCAGCATGTTGCCATGAATGGCAACCGGATTGGCTGTCATGATGTCAGCGGCGTGTAATCGGTTGATATCCCGGTTGTGAGCGACAATCCGGCGAATATCCCCGTCGGTGACAATGCCCAAAACTTTTTCGTCTTCCCCCATGATCAGCACTGCCCCCAGGTTTTTTTCGTTCAAGACCTCGATGGCCCGCAGAGCTGGTTTTTGGCCCGCCACGACCGGAATGGCCGACCCGGTGAGCATAACCTCGGAAACCTTGACCTTGAGCCGTTCGCCCAGGCTGCCGCCGGGATGGTTCTGGCGAAAATCAGCGGCCTGAAACTCCTTCTTCTGCAAAAGCACAACCGCGAGGGCGTCACCCATGGCCAGGGAGGCGGTCGTGGAGGCGGTTGGCGCCAGGCCTAAGGGACAGGCCTCCATAGGCACGCCGATATCGAGCACCAGATCGGCAGCCTCGGCCAGAATGGAGTGAAGACCGCCGGTCATGGCAATGATTTTGACCCCTCTTTGCCGCAGGCTGGCAAGAAGTCCGCCCAGTTCCAGGGTGTTGCCGGAATAGGAGATGGCAATGACCACATCGGTGGCCATAACCATGCCTAAATCCCCGTGCAGGGCCTCCACCGGATGGAGGAAAAAAGAGGGGGTGCCGGTGCTGTTCATGGTGGCGGCGATTTTCTGGCCGATAATACCCGATTTACCGATACCGGTGATGATAATACGAGTGGGGCACTGGGCAAGCATTTCCACGGCCTGGGCAAACGGGAGGCCAATTCGTTCCCGAACTGCGGCCAGACCCTGCTCTTCGATCAGAAAAACTTTTTGTGCTGCTTCTATTGACATGGGGGCCTTTGTCTCCATTAAATGAGCTGCACCACTTTCCGCCCGCACGATTGTCCCGCCAGGAGCTGGGTAATGGCCTCATCAAGGTGTTCCAGGGGGATGATGGCGCTGAGCGACTCAAGCTGGCTGAAGGCGTAATCGCTGGCCAGCAGGCCCCAGACGCGCTCTCGAACCGCCATTGAGCAACGGGCCGAGTCAATGCCGATCAATCGTACTGCCCGGATAATAAAGGGATAGACGGTTAGAGCCAAGTCGCCGGAAGCGGCGTTGCCACAACTGGTGACGACGCCATCATAGCAGGTTTCCTTGATGGCCGTTGCCAGATAGGGCCCGCCCACTGTATCCACCACTCCGGCCCATTTTTCGGGCAGGAGGGCCTTGGGTTGGTTGCCGAGAAAATCTTCCCGTGCCAGAATGGTTCGCGCGCCCAGGTTGTGCAGAAATACGGATTCTCGTTTGCCGGTCAGGGCGGTCACGGAAAATCCCAGGTGGGCGAGAATGGCCACGCTGATGCTGCCCACGCCGCCCGTGGCGCCGGTCACCAGAATATCCCCTCCAGCCGGAGTGCAGCCCTGCTGGATCAGCATTTCCACACAGCGGCCAGCGGTGAAGCCGGCGGTGCCGAGCATCATGCTCTGCCGAAGGCTTAAGCCCTGCGGGAGCTTCATGACCCAATCGGCTGGCACCCGGATGTATTCAGCAAAGCCGCCGGGGGGATTCATGCCCAGATCGTAGCCGGAGACGATCACCTGATCCCCGGTCTGGAAGGCAGCGACCGTGGAGGATTCCACCACCCCGGCGGCATCAATGCCCGGGGTATGGGGGTAACGACGGGTCACGCCGCGATTGCCGGAGGCTGACAGGGCATCCTTGTAATTGAGTGAGGAATAATGAACTCGGATCAGTACCTCGCCGGGGGGCAGATCGGTGCTCTCCTTTTCCTCGATCCGGCGGATAAATTGCCCTTTGTCCTGTTCGACGACAACAAAACTGCGATAGTGGGGCACGGTCATTCTCCTCTTTCAGTGGCTGAAAGCCCTTTTCTCTTGACAAAAAGGTCTAATTTTCGTCAATATGCGAACTTATTATCTTAACGGATAATGAAAAAAATCACAAAGCAGAATCACTTGTATCCTCATCCATTTTCGATGACGAGGTGGTTGTGCACTTTATTCTTGGAGACATACTTATGTCAACGCATCTTTTTACCTCTGAATCCGTCTCTGAAGGCCATCCAGACAAGGTGGCCGACCAGATTTCCGATGCCATCCTTGATGCCATCCTGGCCCAGGATCCCCTGGCCCGGGTCGGTTGCGAGACCCTGGTCACTACGGGGATGGCGGTTATTGCCGGTGAAATTACCACCAGCGCCTGGGTGGATATGCCCGATGTCGTGCGGCAGACCATTCGCAGGATTGGCTATAATTCTTCTGATATGGGGTTTGACTGGCAATCCTGTGCAGTGCTCACCTCCATTGACAAGCAGTCGCCAGATATTGCCCAGGGCGTGAATGAAGGCACGGGCGTTGATCTCGATCAGGGCGCTGGAGATCAAGGGCTGATGTTTGGCTATGCCTGCAATGAAACGAGGGTGCTCATGCCCATGCCCATCACCTATGCCCATCGCCTGACCAAGCGGCAGTCGGAAATTCGCAAAACCGGGCGGCTCCCCTGGCTGCGACCCGATGCCAAGAGTCAGGTGACCATTGAATATGTGGATAATGTGCCCCGGCGGGTTGAGGCCGTGGTGCTTTCCACCCAGCATGATGAGAGTGTCAGTTATGACGATTTGAAAGAAGGGGTGATGGAGGAGATCATCAAACCCATTCTGCCGGCGGAGATGGTGGATGCCAATACCAAATATTTCATTAACCCGACTGGTCGCTTTGTCATTGGCGGGCCGGTTGGTGATTGCGGGGTGACGGGCCGCAAGATTATTGTTGATACCTATGGCGGCAAGGGATCGCATGGCGGCGGGGCCTTTTCTGGCAAGGATCCCTCGAAGGTGGATCGTTCGTCATCTTACATGGGCCGCTATATTGCCAAAAATATCGTGGCCGCCGGGCTGGCCAACGAGGTCGAGGTGCAGGTGGCCTATGCCATCGGTATTTCGCAACCGGTCTCCATTAATGTCAACAGCTTTGGCACCGGCGTCATCAGCGATGATATGATTAAGGCCTTAATCCTTCGGCATTTTGATCTGCGGCCCAAGGCCATTATTCAGCACCTCAATCTGCTTCGCCCTATTTATCAGGCGACGGCGGCCTATGGTCATTTTGGCCGGGAGCATGAGAATTTCACCTGGGAAAGGACTGACAAGGCGGATATCCTCAGAGAAGACGGAAAACGATGAGTTTTTCCCGGCCAGATCCTCGGTAACGATCCATTCATTCATATCCATCCACAAAAAAAGGAAAAGAAATGACCTCCACACCTGATTATAAAGTAGCTGAT
>DYNG01000082.1 GCA_020721165.1 Desulfocapsa sulfexigens | reverse complement strand
AGTCGTTTTGGGATCATTGGCACAGGCAGTAAACAACAGGGCAGGTAAGAGCACGAACAGTATGCTCAAACATCGTTTCAAGAGCTGAGTCATAATATATGCTGTTAAAATTAGGTTGGTATTGGAGGTATGAGGTGTGTGAAAAATAAGGTGAAGACCAAAACAACATTGTGCTCTCGTGCAGAACACAGTACATTTGCACCAAATTTAATCCTCGAATAAACAGTATGATCCCTTGTTTAAACCCCAAGCCGTGTTAAATTGCAAGAAAAATGTTGAAGAAAATACTCTGGTTATCTGTTTTTCTTATAATTACAGCGGGTTTAGGCGTAAGCTGGGGGGTCTATTGGTTTGTTGTCCTTCATCCCGGCACAGAAATTGAGCCCGCCAATATTCAGCGGATTCTGGGTAAGGAGACGCCCGTTTTTTTTAGTGATGGAACGACCCCTTTGGGTGTTTTTTTTGATCAGGCCCACCGGCAGTATGTCGTGTATGAGCAGATTCCGAAAAACTTTGTCAATGCCCTGGTGGCATCAGAAGACAACACCTTCTTTTCGCATTTTGGCTTTGATCCGCTGGGAATACTCCGGGCGGCGATAAAAAATTATCAGGTGGGGAAGGTGGTGCAGGGTGGGAGCACCCTGACCCAGCAGACCGCTAAAAATCTCTTTAAGCGACGAGGCCGTTCCTATCAAGCGAAGATCAAGGAATTGATTTTTGCCCTGCGACTGGAATATTACTATTCAAAAGAAAAGATTTTCGAATTCTATGCTAATCAGTTTTTCGTCAGCGGGAATGGGCATGGTTTGGGGGTAGCGGCCCGATATTATTTCAATAAATCGGTAGAAGAGTTGTCATTGCTGGAATGTGCTTTTATTGCCGGTAGTGTGAAAAAGCCCAATTTTTATAATCCTTTCATAAAAAAAAGTGAAGCGGCAACCAAAGAGGCAAGGGATAATGGCAAAATCCGGGTTCGTTATGTCCTGGAAAAAATGCTGGCAGCTGGAACAATCACTGCTGCCCAGTTTCAGGAGGCCGTGTCGGGTGAACTTGTTTTCCAGCACGGAACGATTGGCTTTTCGCAGGATATAGTGATGGACCTGGTGACCGATGCGGTCGCCACGCCCGAAGTGACGGAGGCGTTAAAAGAGCAAGGAGTAGAGAATCTGGCGACTTCAGGATTGCATGTGATCACCACGGTTGAGCAGGGATTACAAAAACATGCTCTTTTTGCATTGCGGCAGGAGCTTTCCCGTCTTGATGTGAGGTTGCGAGGGTATAATCGGGGCGAAGTGCAAAAGGAACTGGCCGGGCTTGATTATCCAGGCGATCTGGTTGTCAGGCCCCAGGCATTTCTTTTTGGCGTCATTCGAAAAATTGGAAAACAGGCAGAAAAAGGTCAGACCCAGGTAAAAATCGAGGTTGATCTAGGAGAGAAATCTGGACAAGGAACCATTGAGCAACAAGGAATGATGGGTCTCCTCTCGTCTCTGGTCAAATGGAAGCAGGGACGGTACAATGATGCGTCCATAAATGATCTTCCTTTGCTGTCGTCGCAATTACAGGAAGGAGATCGGGTCTGGGTCAGTGTCAAAGAAATTGCCGCCGATGGCGCTGTCAGTCTGGAACTGGAAAGATTTCCACAAGTGCAGGGGGGGGCCTTAATTCTCCGCGAAGGGCGGATTAAGGCCATGGCTGGTGGGGTTGAAAACCGTTTTTTTAATCGGGCTGTGCATGCCAGGCGAACCATGGGGTCGGCCTTCAAGCCTTTTGTCTACACTGCGGCCCTGCAGCTTGGTTGGAATGCCACGGATCTGTTGAATAATAATCGTAATATGTTTTCTTATCAGGGGCAGCAGTATTTTCCCCGCCCTGACCACAAAATTGAGAGCAGTCGGGTCTCCATGAGCTGGGCGGGAGTGCATTCAGAAAATCTGGCTTCGGTATGGCTGTTGTATCATTTGTGCGATCATTTGAACATCCAGCAATTTAAGGAGGTGGCGGCCCATGTCGGTTTGGCTCCCATCGTTGATTCTGCCGGGCATACGGAGTCATCAGCTGCGTATGCGGCCCGTATTCGTGATCGTTATGGTATTCTTATCAATCGGACAGCTCTGGAAGCGGCTGCCTTTTATCAGGCCATTGCCAAGATGGAGACGGACTTTATTTTTGAAAATCGTATTCAGGAATACGATGCGTTGAAGAACCTGTCTTATGGAACAGCGGTTCCAACTGGAACAAGGTCTGATTCTCAAAACTCCGGGGAGGGAATGACGGAGGAGGAGCGGCAGGAAATGAAAGTGCAACGAAGTCTGCTTGCCGGCCAAAATTATCTTGGCCTTGTGAACCTGCAACAGGAACTACTCTCGTATCGTCGTCAGTTGGAAGATCCCTGGAGTACTCTGGAAGGCACAGATGGTTCTGACGATCAGGGTACGGCCAGAATGTATTATGATCTGATTCGTGATCGTTATGCTTTTTCCAGAAGCGAACTGGCCGATTCGTTCCAGGTGGTTGATGGAAATCAATTGCGGGAACGCCTCTCCCTGATGGGTGATTCCGAAAGGGAAAAATTCTGGAATGAAGTTTTTCTTGAGTCTCTTTTTACATCGGTCACGATGAAGATGATCCGTCTCCAGACCGATGTTGAGTTGAAGAGGCTCAGTGCCCTGCCGCCTTATAACCTGGAAGTTTTGGCGGCGGTAAAAGATTTCCGAATACTGGTTGGATTGCGCTATCTTATCAGTTTTGCACGAGAACTGGGAGTGAAGAGTGGGCTGGAGGCGGTTCTCTCCTTTCCTCTGGGCTCAAATGTCGTGTCATTGCTCGAATTTGTTCGAATGTATGAGGGCTTGGTGACCGGTGAGGTGGCCCTGGCGGAAGGGCAGGGGGAGGATGTGTCAGATTCACTGGCGATTATTGATCGTATTGAATCTGAGGATGGTGAGATCCTTTATGAGCCTCGTCGGAAAAAAACCCGGATGCTGGCCCCTGAGACCTCCATTGTCATCAGTCATATTCTTGAAAATATTGTTAAGTTTGGCACCGGAAAGGCGGCTGATAAGGGTGTACGCTTAACGGCGATTGATGATGAGGCCGCGAAGAAGTTTGCCGGATTTGACCTGGCTATCCCTCTGATGGGAAAGACAGGCACGGCCAATAATTACACCAACGCCTCTTTTTTCGGGTATTTACCGGGAGTAAGCGAGCAGGGTGAACTGGTCAATAAGGGTGGTTACGCGGTGGGAGTGTATGTCGGTTTTGACGATAACGATGAAATGCGCCACTCCTCCACCAGAATTACCGGGTCTGAAGGGGCTTTGCCCACCTGGATAGAACTCGTGCGGGAGTTGTTGAAAGAAAAGGGGTATGGGCAACGGCTTGATCCGGTGGAGATTTCATTTTCTGGACTTACCATCCAGAGAGAGCCTTTAGGCCAGCTCAATCTGGCGGTGCAGGCGCAATCGGGCGGAGTCCTGCCGGTCAGGGTGAGTGAGGTTGATGTGAAAAATCGTTCCACCCCTTCTGTTATGTCGTTTGGTGAACTGGATGAACATGGCCGGTTTATTCCTGCCCGTCATTTCAAACCGTTTTGGCGAGTCCAGGAGGGGGGGAGCGCCGCCTCTCGTTGAAGAGGGATCGTCTCATTAATTCGTTGGGTCAGTTGGATATCATTATGAAACCTTTAAAGAAAATTGTTTCGTTTGCCTGCTGGGCAATAGTATTGACTGGTTGCGCCACCGGTGCAAAACAGGGGACTAATTCTCATGCGCCGATGCAGAGTGGCGGCCAGCAGGGTGGAAGTTCTGCCACTGCGCCGCCTGCCTTGACAGGGGGGCAGCCGATGATGCCGTCAGTTGAATTCGTAACTGGACGCATTTCGGCGTATAACAAAAAAATGGATGTATGGCACAACCGAGACAGCCAAGCCGCAGTGTTGCAAATACCAGCTGGTGAATCGGAAAAAATGGTGAGTTGCTTTCGTGAACTGCAAAAGATTCTCAATGGATATAACCGCCTTCATGAAACCCTTTTACGACAGGCTTCTTTGCCGGCCGGGACGGGAATGAATTCACCCAGGGAGATCTACAGTCTGCAACAGGATGATGTCGCTTTTGTGGATGGGTTTTGTGGCCAGGTGGTCGCTTCCGATAGCGCTGCCGGTTTTAATTCCTGGGAACAGGGAAAAACAGGCAATGGTCTATCGCCTGTTGAGGTTCTGATTGCTCAGCATGCAGCGAATGGAGAATACGAAGAACTGGTGCAGGCGTGGCAGCAAATGCCAGCTCCTGTGGCAGCTCAAGTGAGCGTGCAAACTAAAATGGTGTATGGAAATGCCCTGATATCCTTACAGCGAGACGAGGAAGCGGTACAGGTCTATCGTCTCCTTGTCGAGCAGATGGCGCCAGCGAATGGAGTAGCGGTGGATATTCTTGCTGTGCGGAAAACTTTGGCCGATCTCTATTTTGCAACCCGGAATTATCGGGAAGCAGAATATCAATATATGGAGATATCAAAAAGTTACAAAGGGGGAACAGCTGTAGAGGATTGGGCCATATTGCAACGGGCTTTATTGCAGAAGGGAGGCCAAAGCGGGGAGGAATTGCATGAGTACACAGCGCTTTTGCAGAACTACTTAGGGTTTGATCCGGCCAAAGATGGATATACCGTGGTGTGGCAGGCGGATAAATTTTTACAGATGTATCCTAAATCTGCCGTGGCCTTGAATGTTGATTCCATGAGAACAGCGGTTCGAGAGCAAGCGGATCAGTGGGCAAGGAGTAACGGAGGAAATCCCTCCGTTTTACCAGGACAACAGCAGGATCAGGGGGTGGCTGGGGGGGAGACAATCCCTAATTCTTTGGAGCAATCCCCTGTTGCTTCCCCTTCCAGTTCTGTTCAGGCAGCACAAACTCCTCCCTCCATTGACCAGGGGGCCGTGTCATTGCCGGTGGAGAACCAGGAAAACCGGATTGAAGATTCTCTGGAAATTGAACGGCGTTGGAGTGAAGGGCAGCGGTTCATGGTTGAGGCGCAGTATGATAAAGCCATTGAAATGTTTACTCCTCTGTTGAATAGCCAGGAATCTTTGAAAGTTGAGAAAAGAATAGCCGAGGCCTCAACGCTTGCTGCGGAGGCAGAAAGGCGCCGGGCGGCTGATATTTTTATTCGTTTTACCAAGGCTGCTGATAGCGAATCCAGAAAAAAATTGCTGTTTGAATCACGAAAAATTCTTCTCGACATACTGGTAAAATATCCTGGTGTGGATATTACGGATAAGGTTGTTGGCAACATTAAAAGAGTAGAAAAGGAAATAAATGCTATTGATCCCAGCCTTCTACAGTCAGAGGCTGGTGGGGGCGGCGCGGCAGCACAAAATGCTCACGGTAGGCCGTCGTTGAGCAGATAAAAAAGGCTGCCAGAAGAGAAAAGGCTAATTCAATTTCATGTTGTTTTCTTGTTGACAGGTGATGGGTGATTGAGT
>DYNG01000081.1 GCA_020721165.1 Desulfocapsa sulfexigens | reverse complement strand
TGCTTGATTCCGTGTCCTGGCGGAGTGTAGGCGATGGAGCGGGGGGTTCCAGCGAGCGCAAAGCCCTTGAGACATCGTTGGTTTCAGGAATAACCGCCGATTCACGAAAGGTGGAAAAGGGTTCGCTGTTTGTTGCCCTGACCGGCAGCAAGAGCGATGGGCATGATTTTGTACAGCAGGTGGTGGCGGGCGGTTTGGCGGCGGTGGTGGTGGTCGAAAAAGGCAGGCTGGCGGATTTCCCTGTGCCTGCTTTTTCCCCTGGCGGCGTGATCATTCTTGAGGTGGATGACACCCATCTGGCCTATGCGCAAATGGCGGCCAATTGGTATGGGAGACCGGCCCAAGGCCTGACTCTGGTGGGGATTACCGGCACCAATGGCAAAACGACGGTCAGCTACCTTCTTGAAAGTGTCCTTAAAAAGCAGGGATTGGCGGTCGGGGTTATTGGCACCGTCAATTATCGCTATGGCGATGCTCAACGACGCTCCTTTGTCTTTCCCGCCCCCTTTACCACTCCCGAACCTCTCTTGTTGCAGGGGCTTCTGCGGCAGATGGCTGATGCCGGTGTGACCATCGTGATTATGGAGGTCTCTTCTCATGCCCTTGATCAGCAACGGCTTGGGGATCTCCAGTTTACGGTGGTGGCCCTGACCAGTTTTTCTCGCGATCATTTGGATTATCATCATGATATGGCCGACTATTTTGCGGCCAAGTCGCTACTTTTTTCCGATCATCTGCGACCGGGCGGCGTTGCGGTTATCGCCCGTTTGCCGGAATATAACGGGGAAGAGGAGCAGCGGGTTGCCCACTTGACCGCCCTGGTCACGGCCCAGGGGGGGCGCCTCTGTGAATGCGGCGGCCCCATTGGGACTCAAGGGGCGGGGAGGGATATCTTTCCCCTGCATATTCAGTCTGGCTGCCTCGTGACGACGATTTCCCTACAGGTTGGCGGGGAGCAGGTGCAGATCAACAGCTCGCTGGCGGGTGATTTTAATGTGACGAATATGCAGACGGCGCTGGGGATTGCCCGGGCCTTAGGGGTTGAGGCCGCGCTTATTGCGGCCCGGCTTGGGGAAGCCGCCGGGGCCCCTGGCCGATTGCAACGAATCTATCCGGCGGCGGCAGAAACAGCCTGGCGGCCCACGGTTTTTGTGGATTATGCCCATACCCCCGATGCCCTGGAAAAGGCGCTGATCGCCCTGAGTCGTCTGCCCCATCGTCGCTTGCTCTGTGTTTTCGGTTGTGGCGGGGATCGAGATCCTGGCAAACGGGCCATCATGGGCGAGATAGCCGGACGACAATGTGATCTGGTGATTCTCACCGATGATAATCCCCGCAGTGAGGAGCCAACTGCGATTGTCGCCCAGATTGCGTCAGGGGTGCGAGCCGCCGGCCTGGTTGAGCAGACCGGGGAGTGGCTGCTCCAGGGAGGGCTTGGCGAGGAGGGGGCAAAATATTTTGTGACGATTCATGACCGGTCGTTGGCTATCCGTCGGGCACTTGCCGTGACCGGGGCGGATGATATTGTGCTCATTGCCGGCAAGGGTCATGAACAGTATCAGCAGGGCCGGGCGGGGAAACGATTTTTTGATGATTGCCTGGAGGCCCGGAAAGGGCTGACGGCCTGGACGAGTGACAGTCTGCGACTGGCCACTGGCGGCGTGGTCGGGGGCGGGTCGCGCCGAGTCGTCGAGCTGGGCGCCATTGTCATTGACAGTCGCAAGGTGGGAAGTCGGGATATTTTTGTGGCCTTGCGCGGTGAACGGCGTGACGGCCATGATTTTCTGCCTCAAGTCGCGGCGGCAGGCGCTGGAATGCTGGTGCTCAGCCAGGAGACGGCGGCGGAGAAAATTCCGAATATGCCGCATCTGCTGGTGGCGGATTCGTTGCGGGCCCTGGGCGATCTGGCGGGCTATCGCCGCCAGCTACTGAAGGAGGTCAGCAGGCCAGTGGTGGTGGGGATAACCGGGAGTTGTGGCAAAACCACGGTGAAGGAGATGCTGGCCGCCATCTTTCAGCAGCATTGGCCTGCCGTGGTGGAGGGGCTGGAATATCCTGAGCAGACGCTCAAGACCCAGGGCAACCTGAATAATCTCATTGGCCTCCCCCTGTCGCTATTGCCGGCGGGGCCGGCTCATAAGGCGATTATTCTGGAAATGGGCATGAATCAGGCCGGTGAGATTGATCGCCTGGCCCATATTGCGGACCCCGATATTGCCTGTATTCTCAATATTCATGCCGCCCATCTGGAGGGCCTGGGCACCATTGACGGGGTGGCCAGGGCCAAGGAGGAGCTTTTTGCCGCCAGTGGCAAAAAGACAACCCTGGTGGTCAATCTTGATGATCCCCTGGTGGTGGCCTGTGCCGGGAAGTACCGGCAGAAAAAGATTTTTTTCAGTTGTGGCTGCGACAAGGCGGCTGGTGAGGGTCAGGAAGGGCCGCAGGTCTGGGCCTCGGCCCTTGAACGAACGGAACAGGGCGGCCAGCGCTTCTGTCTGCATATAGGAGACCGGTTTGAGACGATCATCCTCTCTGTCCCCGGAGGCCACAATGTGGCCAATGCGGTCGCGGCGGCGGCCATATCCCATGCCGCCGGGATCGCCATCGCCGAGATTGCCGTTGGGCTGGCCTCGTTTCGGCCTGTGGATAAACGAATGCAGGTGGTCAAAGGCCAGGATGGCCTGTTTCTGCTCAATGACACCTATAACGCCAATCCCGCCTCCATGCGGGCCGGACTGATAACCCTGGCCGAACAGCCGGGTGAGCGGCGGATGGCGGTTCTGGGCGATATGCTGGAGCTGGGGCCTGGCAGTCAGGCCGCCCATGTGGAGATCGGCCGGTGCGCGGCGCGGCAGGGCTGTCATTTTCTGGCTCTGTATGGTGATTTTGCCTCCGCCACAGCCGCCGGCGCCGTAGAGGCCGGCATGGATCAGGCCCGGATTCACATCTTTACGGACAAGCAGGCGGTGGCTCCCTGGATCAGGGGGCTGGTCGCCGCCGGTCATTTACAGGCCGGGGACTGGATTCTGCTGAAAGGTTCACGGGGTATGCGGCTGGAAGAGGTGGTTGAGCAACTGGTGGCGGGAAGGGATGAGTAAACGAATTATTTCTGTAGTTTTTACGATGAGTTAAAAAATGCTCTATCACCTCCTCTATCCCTTGCATACCAGTTTCAGCGGCTTCAATGTCTTTCGCTACATCACCGTGCGCAGTGTGGGCGGGGCGCTCACGGCCTTCCTGCTGATGATTGTGCTGGGGCCGCCATTTATCAGGGCCTTACGACGACTTCAGATTGGCCAGGTGGTGCGGGATGATGGGCCGGCAACGCATCTGAGCAAGCAGGGGGTGCCCACCATGGGCGGGGTTTTGATCCTGGCGGTGATGACCGTTTCCACCCTGCTGTGGGCCCGGCTGGATAATTCCATGGTCTGGTTGCTCCTGGTTGTCACCCTCTTTTTTGGGGTGATTGGCGGCATTGATGATCTGAAAAAGGTGCGCAAGCAGAATACCAAGGGGCTCAGCCCTCGGGGAAAATTGATTTTACAGATTATCGGCGCCTCGGCGGTTGGCCTGTTTGTGCTTTTGCATCCCGGCTTTGACGGGCGGCTGAGCGTGCCCTTTTTCAAAAACCTGCATCCAGATCTGGGCTGGTTCTATATCGGTTTTGCGGTTCTGGTTATTGTCGGCGCCTCCAATGCGGTCAACCTGACCGATGGTCTGGACGGGCTGGTTACGGGGCCGACGGTGATTTCCGGCTCCGTCTATCTGGTTTTCTCCTACCTGGCCGGCCATGCGGCGCTGGCCAACTATCTGCAGATCACCTTCGTGCCCGGGGCCGGTGAACTGGCGGTTTTCTGTGGAACCCTGGTGGGCGCCTGTCTGGGTTTTTTGTGGTTTAACGCCTATCCGGCCCAGATCTTCATGGGTGATGTCGGGGCCCTGGCCCTGGGCGGGGCCCTGGGATCGGTGGCCATTATCATCAAGCAGGAGATTCTGCTGGCCATTGTTGGCGGGATCTTTGTGCTGGAGGCCCTGTCGGTCATTCTTCAGGTGGGATATTTTAAAATGACCAAGGGCAAACGGATCTTTCTTATGGCCCCCTTTCATCATCATTTTGAGAAACAGGGCTGGCATGAGGCGAAGGTGGTGGCCAGATTCTGGATTGTTTCGATCATCTTAGGCCTGGCGGCTCTGGCCACCCTGAAATTACGGTGAGCCGGTGACAGAAGAGCACAGCCAGCCTTCGCCGGGGGCCCCTCTGACAGGGGACGATCCTGGAATCAAATGTCCCTGGAGGGGGGGCGAGAGTGTCGTGGTGATGGGCCTTGGGGTTTCCGGCCTGGCGGCAGTCCGGTATCTGCTGGCAGCCGGAGTGCGGCCGTTGGTTTCGGAGGCGCGGGAGGCAAAACAGTTGCCAGCCGCTGATTGGCAGTTTTTGGTCCAGCATGGGGTGGAGTTTGAGGGCGGTGGCCATAGTCTGGAATTTTTACGGCGGGGAGAGCAGGTGCTGGTCAGTCCGGGCATTCCTCTCGATCTGCCGGTGTTGCGGGAGGTCCGCTCCCTGGGGATTCCGACCGTGGGGGAACTGGCCCTGGCCGCGCCGCTGCTGGACAAACCGGTCGTGGCCGTGACCGGCACCAATGGCAAGACCACGGTGACGGCCCTGATTGGCGACCTGCTGCGCGCCGCCGGCAAGAAGGTTTTTGTCGGCGGCAATATCGGCGCCTCGATTTTTTCGTATCTGCTCAACCCCGAAGGCGCTGAGATCCTGGTGTTGGAGTTGTCGAGTTTTCAGTTGGAAGCGGTGGGTGATTTTAAGGCGGCTGTGGCCCTTCTCCTCAATGTGACCCCTGACCATCTGGATCGGCATGGGACTATGGCCGGGTATGCGCGGGCCAAGATGAATATTTTTGCCGGTCAGGGGCCGGGCGACACAGCCATTTTGGGCCTGGATGATCCCGCGTGTCAGGAGTTGGCCGGTGGTCTCCCCAGTGGCGCAACCCACCTGTTTTTTGGGCATGGCGAGGAGTGTCAGGCCCGGATTGTGGATCATGGAGTCTCCCTGCTCTGGTCAGGGAAGCTGGAGCATTACCCTTTGACGGGCACCCTGCTGGATTCGTTCACCGGGGCGTTGAACAGCGGGGCCGCGATCCTGGCGGCCCGCACGATGGGCTGCTCTCCCGAGGCCGTGGCCCGAGGTCTGCAATCCTTTCAGGTGGCGGCGCATCGGATGGCCCTGGTGGCTGAGCAGAACGGGGTCGCCTACTATAACGACTCCAAGGCGACCAATACCGGCGCGGCGCTCAGCGCCCTGGCCAATTTTGCCGGCAATGTTATTTTAATTGCCGGCGGACGGGATAAGGGGGATGATTACAGATTGTTACGAGAGTCAGTGGCGCAGAAGGTTCGTCATTTGATCCAGATCGGCGAGGCGCAGGTGTTTGAGTTTAGAGAGCGGTAAACGACGGTTGGATGATTAATCCATATGCCTAATCTTATCGGACATGTCTTG
>DYNG01000080.1 GCA_020721165.1 Desulfocapsa sulfexigens | reverse complement strand
GATGGCAATCCTCCTTCTCTATCATCGTTTTTTGACCATAGATGTTATCTATTTTTACGGGTATGGTGTCCATTTATATGCCTTAACGGATATCTTCCTGAGCGGAGTATTCTTTGCCTACATATTTCACTGGCTCGATCAGAACCAAGGGTTTCGACCCTCTGATAGCCGCATTTTTCGCAGGCTCTGTTCTTTTATGGGTTTGTTGCTTATTGTTGCGCTTGTCCTTCTTTCTGCGCAACTATTTGAAAGGTGGCGATTTTTTAACGCACTGAGCTACTCATCCACGGTTGGTTTCTTCTCTGGCGCATTCATCTTCTTGACGGTGCTGGCCAAGCAATCTCTTCTCGAGAAAATTATGAGTTCCTATATTCTTCGCGCTATAGGTATAGTCGGATTCAGCTTCTATTTGCTCCATCCATTACTTCTGTCGCTTTATAAAGAAACAGTCCCTGCCCATTACCTTTCTGGAAACATGACAAAATTTATCGTTGTTGGCATCACAAGCTATTTGTTTGCTACAATTACATACACCTATGTTGAGCGCCCGTTTCTGAATAAAGAGAAGTAGCGGTTGTAGTGGCGAAGTGAGCCCCAATTTTGAACCAAGCGTTTAAACAGTACGGTTTTGTCATTCTAAGTCGCATTCAAACCAATATCTTCGCCGACGGCACTGCATGGCTCCTCACCGTACTCCTTGTACTGCTTCGTCTCCATTCTCTTGTCTTCTCGGTTTTAAATTGAATGTAACTTGGAATAAGGATGGATCTCTGTTGAGAACAGCGAAGCGAACTCGTTTTCACGCTGCCGATTTCAAGAACCAGGTGGAGTGGGATGGAATATGAGGCCTTAGGACGATCAACGAGGGCGCATTGCCTATATCCCGACAATGCCAGCTGACAGGCGTTTTGGGGTGGGGTCATGAGTGTGAGCAAATACCCGCTATTGGCTACTGGCCTCCTTGTAGAGCATAACAAACAGGGGGGCAGCAGCCGCTGATCACGGATCAGGAGTAGCAGCAGGGGCTGAACCGGGGGCAACGCCGATCAGTTGTGATTGAAGTTGGATGTACCGTTTGAACTCAGTGGCTTTTTGTCTTGATTAAGGAGTCCACTTTACTCCTGGTTCTACATCGTATTCAAGCCAAGACCTTTCCCGTCGCTGTTTGTTTGCCTTCGCGGTCTTGTTTCGCATGTATCGTGGAATTAAAAGGCATAGACAAGTCCAAGCCGGAAGGCGATATTGTCCATTGGGAACGAGCCTGGATCCTGGGTATCAAGAACTCCGTTGGTGTAGCCAAAGAATGTGGCGTCGGCATCCGCTGAGACATACTGGATCGAGAGATCAAGGAGCCAATTAGGGGTAAAGGCATAGGTCGTCCCTACGGTCAGAAGGAGCGCCGTCTCACTCTCAACATCCATTTTACGGAAGCGACCGTCAGCGCTGCCCGCCCAGGTGGAATCTTCTTCAAAGTCACCACTGAAAAAGCCAAACCCGATGCCGCCGTAAGGGGTAAATGCGGTTTTGTTAGGGAGCCTCCCGAGCAGAGAGAGTGTTGGTCCAGACAAGGAGACAGGGCCATCAGTTTTGATACTGGTGACATCTCCATAGTTCGTTGCCAAAGTGACTGCTTCTATCTCGTCATAGGCCAATTCAATCCCGATATATTGGGTAAAATAGAAGGTGATGAAAGGTTTCAGCGGGGCATAATTCTGTTCTTCATCCAGGGCGTAGATTGTTCCCAAAAATGTTCCACTTCCTTGGGTGTCTCCGATGTGTCCAGAATCTTCATCGGTCAATACTCGCAACACCGAGCGGGTGCCGATTTGCAGTTTTCCGGTGAAGTAATGGTCAGATGGAGTCTCCTTAGAAAGGGCGTTCTCGTTGCTTGCATTCTGGTCTTGAGCAGGGACGACAATATCTGATGATGTCTTGCCTGTTGCAGCTTCCTGACTCAATGCCGCAAGAGGGGCTGAGCAGACAAGGGTAGAAAATATTGCCCCTGTAAAGAGATATTGAGTTGCTTTGCTGACCATTACCTTTTTCCTTTCTAAAATTATGTGATTTCGTTTTAAAATATCTTGCTCTTTATGGGGGTTAAGGTGTGCATGTCTCTATCAGCTGTTCTAACAGTACAGAATGAGACAGCGCGGTTCGACAAAAAATATTCCGGGACAAAATAAAAAGTAGCAGGTGCTTCCATCTCATTTTGCCGATGGGCGAATAATCTGCAAATATATACCAAAGAAGCTGTCGTAACTTCAAGCAACAAAAAACGCCATATTCATTTTAAGTGATGCTGGTAGAAAAGAACGACAGAGTCGCTGAGAGAGATGTGTAGATTCCTGGCGGGGATGGAAGCAACACTACGGGTATTTGCCAGGGGACCATTGGCAGGCAAGCAGCCGATTTCGGCCATGTCTCCTTTCATCGCGCGATCCACATGCAAGCGGCTCACAGGTCATTGAGATATTCCTCATAGCCTTCCTCTTTGAGCTGGGAACGGGGAATAAAGCGCAGGGCGGCGGAATTGATGCAATAGCGGCGGCCGGTCGGGGCTGGGCCATCATCAAAAACATGGCCGAGATGAGAATCACCGTGACTGCTTCTGACCTCGGTTCGCGTGCTCAAAAGGCTACGGTCTTTTTTCTCAATCACATTCTTTTCTTCAAGGGGGCGGCTAAAGCTGGGCCAGCCCGTTCCCGAATCAAACTTGTCTCGTGAGCTGAACAGGGGCTCGCCAGAGGCTATGTCAACATAAATGCCGGCTTCTTTGGTGTTCCAGTACTCATTGTGAAAGGGCGTTTCGGTCCCGGATTGGCGGGTTACGGAATATTGCTGGGGGGTCAGGCGAGAGCGCAGCTCCGCATCAGATGGTTTGACGAACTTTTGTGTGGGATTTTTCTGGGTTGCCGGCCACATTTTTTCCTGAAAGGCCTTGCGCCCGGAGCCTTCCTTATAGGCCATATAGTGGCCGTAGTTCTTGCGATAATAGTCCTGATGCTCTTCTTCAGCTTCATAGAAAGGAGCGGCTGGCACAATCACGGTGACAATGGGCCTGGAAAACAGACCCGAACCAGCCAGCGCGGACTTGGACTTTTCCGCCTCCTCCCGCTGCCTCTCATGCTGATAAAAAATAGCCGTCTTATATTGGGTGCCCCGATCGGCAAACTGGCCGCCGCCATCGGTGGGATCAATCTGTTGCCAGAAGACTTCCAGAAGCCGGGAATATGCTATTTTTGCCGGATCGTAGATCACCCGCACCGCCTCATAATGATCGGTGCGGCCACTGCTGACCTGCTGGTAATTGGCGGATTCTTTGGTTCCGCCCGCATATCCGGCTGTCACCTCGATGACCCCCTCCAGCTCGGTAAATGGCGGCTCCATACACCAGAAACAGCCACCGCCAAAAATGGCTGTTTCCAGTTTTTCGTCTGCCGCTGCCTGTGCGATATTTCCAGTTCCGATCATCATCGTCACCATAAGAATGAAAAAGAAACGCATGATATTCTCCAATAAAGTTAGCCTTCCTGTTACTCCCCGTCTCAATCAGGCGAGCGCCGCCTGTAAAACCGTCACCCCCATTGCCTTGACCGCGATCTGATTCCCCGGCAGGTGCGCTGGCGCCTGGGAAAGGGAAAGAAAATTATAAGGAGAATCGAGACTGGTGTCAATGATACGGCGCCAGGTCTGTTTTTTGCCTGCTCCGGGAGGATCGGGTGGAAAAAAGATGGCGTCCTCCTCGCGGCTACCATTGAGCATGAGAAAGAAATGATCCCGTGGTGATCGGGTATTCCGGCCATTGCTCTTTATTCCGGCATCGCCAGTGAGGAGAAAGGCTATGGTGTGGCATTCAGCCGACCAGTTCTCCTGACCGGGCGTCAGTGATTGCCAGATGATTTCCGGGAGGTGTTCAGTTGATTCCTGGCTCGGGTTCGGAGAAAGAGGGGGGAAGAAGGTGGTTCGTTGGAAAAGGGGGTGTTCTTTGCGCAGTCGGATACACTGCTGCACAAAATGAAACAGTCCCTGGTTTTTTTTCAGCAAGTCCCAGTTGAGCCAGTTTATCTCGTTATCCTGGCACCAGCTATTATTATTGCCGCCCTTGCTGTGGCCAAACTCGTCGCCGGCCGCCAGCATGGGAACCCCCTGGGAGAGCAGAAGAATCGCCATCATGCTCCGCATCCGCCGCTGGCGCAAGGCGGCAATGGCCCGGCTGCGGGTGGAGCCTTCAGCGCCACTGTTCCAGCTAAGATTGTGGTTGTCGCCATCCCGATTTTCTTCGCCATTGTCCAGATTATGCTTTTCATTATAACTGACCAGATCGGCCAGGCTGAAGCCATCGTGGCTGGTGATAAAATTGATGGAGTTATAAGGATGGCGGGAGCTGGACTGATACAGGTCTGAGCTGCCGCTCATGCGGGTGGCCAGGTTGGCGACGGTGCCCTCGTGACCGGCCATGAAGGCCCGGACATCATCGCGGAATTTACCGTTCCATTCAGCCCAGCGGGCATCCGTGGAAAACGAGCCCACCTGATAGAGGCCGCCGGCATCCCAGGCCTCGGCAATGATTTTGGTATCCCGCAGCACCGGATCCTCGGCGATCATTTCGATCATGGGGGGATTGGCCAGAAGATGGCCATTCGAATCACGACCGAGAATGGAGGCAAGGTCAAAACGGAAACCATCCACATGCATCTCTATAACCCAGTAATGCAGGGCATCCTTAATGAGTTCCCGCACCACCGGATGATTACAGTTCATGGTATTGCCGCAGCCGGAAAAATTGAGGTATTCCCTGGTGCGACGGTCGAGCAGATAGTAGATGCGATTGTCAATGCCGCGAAAACTGCTGGTGGCGCCATCATACCCGCCTTCCCCGCTGTGATTAAAAACCATATCGAGAATAACCTCGATTCCCGCCCGATGCAGGGTCTGCACCATCGTCTTGAATTCATTGATATGGCGGGCCGGATCGGCGGCATATCCTGATTTTAAGGCGAAAAAGGAGATGGGATTATAGCCCCAAAAGTTTTTCAACCTTTCTCCCGTGCCCGGATGGGTGAAGACCGTATCGTTTTCATCAAACTCGGTGACCGGCATCAGTTCCACAGCGGTGATTCCTAATTCTTTGAGATAGGGAATCTTTTCCATGACTCCCGCATAGGTTCCAGGATGGCTGACCCGGGAACTCTGGTGGCGGGTAAAACCTCGGACATGCAGTTCATAAATGATGGATTGGGCCAGGGGAATGTTCAGGGGGCGGTCACACTGCCAGTCAAAATCATGCTTGATATGGCAGCATCGCGGGGCATTGGGGTCGGCTACTGTCTGTCCCCAGGCTCGCGGGAGATGGGCGGGACTCACCGGATCGAGCAGGAGAATGGTCTCGTCATAGGCCAGCCCACGGTCGGTATGATCGTGAGGGCCGCTGATCCGGTAGCCATAGCGCAGGTCTTCCCGCCGGGTCTTGATAAGAATATGCCAAATGTCACCGGTTTTGTTAGTGCGGGGATGCAGTGGA
>DYNG01000079.1 GCA_020721165.1 Desulfocapsa sulfexigens | reverse complement strand
TAAATTTTCAAATGTAGTGCCACTGCGTTTTTTTTGATGATGTAATATGCTGATTATATTAAGTGTTTTTTTGAGGCTGTTAAACTCGGGTTAATATAGGAGATTACATCGTAAAAATCATGAGGCGCCATCAAGACTTTTTACTTGATTCTCCCACCCATTCAGAATATCGTGGCCTTATTGTTCGGGGGCTCTTTCTCCCGACAAAAGGCTATACACTATGCCCTCCTAATTCTGCGGGGATTAAGGGGAATACGGCGACGCCGAATGCGACGGCGAAACAAGGTGACAAAACAGAACTAACCAATAGTTGCTAAAACGAGGCAAGACATGACCACTTATTTTCATAGAATATTTCTCTGCACCCTGTTTCTGTGTCTGCTGTCCCCGCTGACAAGCCAAGCCGAGACGCTGCAACTGACGCTGAATGAAGGGGTCTCCATCGCCATCAAGCACAATCCGAAGATTGAAATTGCCCGGCAGCAGTATCTGGGCAACAAGGGAGTCCTCACCCAGGCCAAATCATCCTCTTTACCCCAACTTTCCGGTGGTCTCGGCTATGGCCGTCAGGCCATTGACAACCTCAATCCGGTGGACGAGGACAATGTGGGCTCCGCATTTCTCCAGATCTCGCAGTTGATCTACGACTTCGGCAAGACAACCGGGATGATTGATGCCAGCTCTTTTAATCTCCAGGCTTCATCGGAAAACCTGATCCAGGCCCACCACGATCTGGTGTTTCAGGTGAAGGAAAAATTTTACACGGCCCTTGAACAAGAACGGCTCATCGGTGTCGCCCAAGAAGCGGTCTCCAACTACGAACAGCAACTCCACCGGGCACAGGTCTTTTATAACTCGGGTGTCAAAACCAAAATTGATGTCACCAATGCCGAGGTCAATCTGTCCAACCAGAAATTACAGCTGTTGCATGCCAAAGCGGATTACAATGCCGCCCTGGTGAATCTTGAAAAAGTCCTCGGCACCGTTCTCAACAACGGAGATTACAAACCGGTGAACAACGAACCACCATTGTCAGCGCTTGCCGCACAAAAACCTCCGATGCCAGGAGCACTGGACAACCTGTTGCAGAGCGCCGACAAGAACCGGCCGGGTCTGAAAGAATATGCCTATCTGATTTCCGCCGCCGAAGCCGGACTGACCCAGGCCAAAGGCGACTACTGGCCGACCATTGATGCGGTGGGCTCCTACGATAATGTCGAGACCGACTTGGCCAGTTATGCCGATAATTGGCAGATCACCGCCCGTCTCAACTGGAAATTCTTTTCAGGATTTGCCACAGACGGCAAAGTCGCTGAGGCCACGGCCCAGTTGCGGGGGGTGCAGGCAGGCCTGCGCGATTTCCAACTTGAGGTCACTCGCGATGTCACCGACAGTTATCTGCGGGCCGAAGAAAATCGTGAAGGGGTAGATATTGCCGAGCAGACCCTGAAGCTGGCCAATGAGAATTTGCAACTTGCCACCGAACGATACCAGGTTGGCCTCGGTGATCTGCTCGAATTCAATGATGCCCAACTCCTCTACACGCAAAACCAATCCAGCCTGGTTGGCACCTACTACCAGTATCTGACGGCGCTGGCCCGCATTGATCAGGCGGTGGGTATCACCTCCGAGCTTGCTGGATACGACCTGACCGTCCCCCTGTCCCGGAAATGAGGTTGGCCCGGACTGGTCTCCAGAACGAAAAGTTCTTGCACCATAACGGTTCATCCCCGCAGATGATAGAACAGAAAATAACTCACAATGACAAAAAGTTACAACAGGATACCCTGTTGAAGAAAGTAAATGGCTCAACGCGGGACAGTCGTTGACCGTGGTATGTTTTTTCCTTAGAAGGAGTACACCATGAAACTGAAGATTGTACTCATCACCCTCAGCCTGTTACTGCTCGTCTCTGGCTCTTCTTTTGGGGCGGCAACCACCTCCCCTCCCCCGGACCCGGGTTGGCCGCGAGTGCTCAAGAAAAATGGGAACGAATTGACCATCTATCAACCCCAGGTAGATTCCTGGAACAATTACTCAGACCTCGTTTTTCGCTGCGCCATTGCGGTGAAAACGGCCGGCGCCAAAGAGAGAAAGTACGGAATCGCTGAAATTGAGGCAAAGACCGAGACGGATCATGGCAATCGGACAGTGGTATTGATCCCGCAAAAACGGGAGCTTCGCTTTCCCAACCTGAGCGATACCGAGGCCAGCACCCTGCGCAACCTGGTCAACGAAATCCAACCACCGGTTTCGGCCATGACCCTATCGCTGGATCGCCTGCTGGCCTATCTTGAATCCGACAAGCAGTCGCAGCAACAGGCGGTTGAACTGAATCTTGATCCGCCCAAGATTTTCCACAGTGCCAAGCCGGCTATTCTGGTGATTTTCCTGGGTGAACCCCAGTTGCAACCGGTGACGCCAGATAACAAGGAGTTAATGTTTGCCGTCAATACCAACTGGGATGTCTTTTATGCAACAGGTTCCCAACGATATTACCTGCTCAACGGAGACAGTTGGTTGACGACCACGGATGCAGTGAAGGGACGATGGGTTCCGGCCACAACCCTGCCTCCAGGATTGTCATCGCTGCCCGCTGATGAGAATTGGGCCGATGTCCGTCAGCATCTGCCGGGGCGACGGGAAACAAATCCACCAGTGATCTTTGTCAGCACAGAGCCTGCCGAGTTGATTCTCACCAAGGGCGCTCCCAACTACGCCACTATTTCCAAAACCAAGCTCATGCGAATGACCAACACCGATTTGCCGGTATTCTTGCATACCGGCAACAAACAGCATTATTTGCTTGTTGCCGGCCGCTGGTTTCGGGCCTCCACTCTTGATGGCCCCTGGGCTGCTGCCAGTAAAGATCTTCCCGCTGATTTTGCGCTGATTCCCGACGACGATCCTGCCGCCTTTGTCAAGGCCTCGGTGCCTGGAACAAGCGAGGCCAACGACGCGATTCTGCTGGCCTCCGTTCCCCGGGCAACAGAGGTGGATTTGACCAATCCCACGCCCGTCGAGGTAAGCTATAACGGGGAGCCAAAATTTGCCCCCATTGATTCCACGACTGTTCAATATGCCAGCAATACCTCAGATGCGGTGTTCTTGGTTGACAACAGCTATTACTGCTGCACCCAAGGAATCTGGTACACCAGTGTTGCCGCGACTGGCCCCTGGGTGTACAGCACCCGAGTTCCGGCAGCCATCTATGCTATTCCCGTTTCTCATCCTCTCCACAATGTCACCTATGTTACAGTCGCCAATTCCACCCCAACCACCGTTGTCTATACCCAGACCGCCGGTTACAGCGGTGAATATGTGGCGTCAACCGGAGTGCTCATGTTTGGCGCGGGGATGATGGTCGGGGCAATCATTGCCAATAACAATGATTACTGGTACGGGCCCTATCGCTATCCGGTGCCCTATTCTTATGGCTGTGGGGCTCGTTACAATTACGCCTATGGTGGCTATTATCGCGGCGCCCGAGTTGCCTATGGACCTTATGGCGGCGCCGGAGCGTATGCCGCCTATAACCCCCGCACCGGAACTTACTCACGGGGAGCCTATGCCTATGGCCCAGCCGGAAGCGCTGCGACGCGGAGCGCATATAACCCTTATACCGGTACAAGAGCCCATGCCGGTCGCGTAGATACAGCCTATGGCTCAGCCGGACGGGCGGCTGTTTATAATCCCCGGACGGGGAATGCCGCCCGGGGTGGCTATCGGAGTAATGATTATGGCACGGTCGGAGGCGTACAGACCAACCGGGGAACCGGAGCGGTTGCCTGGGATACCCAGAATAGCCAGGGGGCAGTGGCAAAGGGGCGGAATGGCAATGTCTATGCCGGTAAGGATGGCAATGTGTATAAAAGAGATAGCAGTGGTGATTGGAGTTCTCACAGTGGCAATAGCTGGGAGAAAAACAACAATCAACAGGCCCGCAGTTCAATGGATTCTCAGGCGCAGGCCCGCAGCCGTGGCAATCAAATGACCCAGAGCAGCAGCAGTCGTCAGAGTAGCAGTTATAGTCGCCCCAGTAGCGGCGGTGGTGGACGAAGTGGCGGCGGCGGTGGACGGGGCGGCGGTGGCGGTGGCGGTGGACGGGGCGGTGGTGGTGGACGGAGATAGCATTTTTTCTTACGATTGACCAGTTGCTCCGTATATTAACCATACCCTGAGCAACTGGTTCCCGTTTATCATCAATATTCCCTGATGACAGGTTCATTCTCCATAAGCATGAAACAATCCCTTCATCAAAGGAGAGACAAGTGGCATGCCAATAAATATCAAATAATTTCTATTAGTTGCAGTGACAGGCAAAGAGAGTTTTCGGGGTGTTTGACACAATCACTCCCATCGGGGCAACGAGTCCTTTCATGATAATTTTATTAGATATTATTTTTTTATTGTCATGTACCCGTGAATTGGTGTAAATGACAATAGTTTAATTTTTTGTATCATAGAATATCTCTATGATAAATTTGAACCAAAAGAGGAGAGAAAAATGAAAAAAATAGCCCTTGTTCTTTCATGTTGTGCCCTTGGTATGTCAGCAACAGCAGCATCCGCTGCTGGATATTATGTCAGCGGTAATGTTGGGTTTGCTCTGCCCAATACCCTGACCAATACCTACAATGACAGTGTGGAGTTTTGGCAGGCCGACATGGATTTTGATTCCGGCTGGGCGCTCACTGGCGCTTTCGGCTACGATTTCGATGGCTTTAGAACTGAGTTCGAGCTGGGATATCAGCAGAGCAATTCCAAAGAGACCACCTGGTCGTCTCACTGGAACAACAATATTGTCACTTGGGGAAGCACCTCTCTCTTGGATTATGATCTCACAGCCACAACCTATCTGGTCAACGGTTACTATGATTTCAAAAACAACAGCGGGTTCACTCCTTTCCTGGGCGCCGGTATGGGTATGGCGACGGTGGAGCTCAACAGTTTTTCCCTGGGTGCATTCTATCTGGGCGGCGATGTTGATGATACGGTTTTTGCCTATCAATTTATCGCCGGTGTTTCCTACGCCTTCAATAAAAACTTTGCCATGGATCTCACCTATCGCTATGTGGGCGCCACTGATCCCACTTATGACAACGGTGATGGCTTTAACACGAAAATTGATTCTGAATTCGGCAGCAATAACTTCCTGCTGGGAGGACGGTTCAACTTCTAAGACTGTAAATTCAAGAGAAACATAAGGCAAAGCGCCAATACCGAAGTGTGGTATTGGCGCTTTTTTTTTATGATCCATTCTCTGCACCGAACACCGATGATCAGAACAATTCCTGGCACTTGGCAAGAGGCTCCTTTCTAACCCCGATGAACGGGATAAGTGCCTTTGTCACTAAAACAATCGTGTTCGTTGTCGGCTGCGCGGTGTTGTTCCTCGCCATACTCTGCAGACTGTTTCGTCGCTGTTCGCTTACCTTCTCGTCCTGGGCTTGATTTAACATGGAACCTAAATCTTGCAATCGCTTGGCATTCGCCAGTCAATACAGGTACATAGGCTGCGTTGGCTTCA
>DYNG01000078.1:2706-5544 GCA_020721165.1 Desulfocapsa sulfexigens | reverse complement strand
TGCTCATCTATACGATTTTTCCTTTTATTTTTCAACGCAGACGGTACAATTCAAAGAAATTCAGTAAGAATGATACCTCTTTCTTTCTTCCCCCCTGAGGCTTCAGGTTTTCATGACCGAATCTGTTCCGTCACACCCGCTGCCCCATTCTCGTGAAGTCATCATCGTAGTGGATGACTCTTGGGATATTTTCAATCTCTTTCAGAATTTTCTTGAACGGGAAGGATTTACGGTTCTTCATGCGCCTTCTGCCGCCGCCCTTGCCCATCTGCTCCAGGACCAAATCCCGGCCCTGGTTTTGCTCGATATTGGACTGCCGGATCGGAACGGCATGGATATTCTGGCCGATCTTGTCCGCGACCATGCTGATACAGCCGTGCTGATGATTACCGGCCACTCTGATTTGCAAACAGCCCTGTCCTGTCTGCGGCAGGGCGCCGATGATTATTTGACCAAGCCCATTCGTCTGGAGGAGTTGTTGCGCACCATAAACAACAGCCTGCACAAACGACGATTGAACATTGAGAACCGCCTCTATCAGCAACAACTGGAAAACTCCAGCTTCCGCACCAATCTGCTCCATCAGTTGGCCCTGAAAATGAACAGCGCCTATCTGGGCAGCAGCGAACTTGATGATGTGTTGCAGGCCATTCTGGTGGGAATCACTGCCGGTGAGGGCCTCCAGTTTAACCGGGCCTTTCTGGCCCTGTTTGATGAGGAACACCACCATCTGCAGGGCCGACTGGCCATTGGCCCCTCCTCCCGGGAGGAGGCCGGGCGGGTCTGGGAAGAGATCAGGGTGAAAAACCTGCATCTTTCTGATATTATTGAAGACTCTAAAAGGTCTTTGCGGGATGCCAACTTCGAGGTCAACCGGATTATTCGCCAGCTTTCCATCTCCGCCACGGCCTCTGACCACACCCTGATTCGAGCCTGTGCGGAGCGCAAAAGCACCCTGGTTCAGCATGGGCAGGCTGAAGATCACTCCCCGGTCAGCCCTGACCTGCTTGCCCTTCTCCAGACAGACTCTTTTGTGATCGTCCCGCTTTTTTCCCCCAGTCAATCCCTGGGTGTGCTCATCGCCGATAATTTTATCACCGGACGGGCCATCAAGCGGGAGGATATCACCGACCTGGAGATCTTTGCCAGTCAGGCCAGTCTGGCCATCGAACACAGCGCCCTTTATACCAATGAGCTGCACAAACGACAAGAGCTGGAGGCCGTCACCCAGGAGCTGGAAAAAAACAAAAATCTGCTCGTTGATGCGGAACGACAGGCGGCCATCGGGCAGATGGCCGCCCAACTGGCGCACACTCTCCGCAATCCTGTGGCCTCCATTGGCGGCACGGCCCGGCTGCTGGTCAGGAGGGTGGATGATCCTGCCATTCTGAAACTTCTGGATCGGATGGCCCGGGATGCGGCAAAAATTGAAGCCACTCTTGATGAGATCTTTGATTTTATAACGGAAGAGCATGCAGTAAAAACAACTCAACCCTTGTATTCACTTATCCGCAAGAGTATCCTCCTGCTCTATGGGGCCATGAAGAGTCAGGGGGTGCGTTATTGTCTCAATCTGGTGGAGCCCGGGCCCAGACTGTCTATGGATGGCCAGAAAATCAGGCAGATGCTCCTGCACCTGTTACGGAATGCCGTTGAAGCCATGCCGAACGGGGGCACCCTTTTTGTTGATGTCCGGCAGGAGGTGGAAGCGGTGCATATTATCATCGCCGATAGTGGCACGGGCATTGTCAATGCCAATCTGGCGAAAGTGGCGGATCCCTTTTTTACCACCAAGGTCTATGGCACCGGCATGGGCCTGGCCTTGGTTAAAAAAATCATTGCTGAACACCAGGGAGAGTTGTCTTTGCAGGCCGGCCCGGTCAGCGGCACGGTGGTCACCGTCACTTTACCGTTGGCTGGCGAGCACGATGTTAATCCCGACTCCACGACAACCTGACTCCGGCCAGGGCCAAGATTGCGGTCAGGCCAAATGTGATCCGTAGAGCCTGGATGAAGGCCTCTGTCCGGGCGGGGGTGAAATCTTTGAGATCCAGCCCCCCGGTCAGCCCGGAGAAGAGGCCGCCGAAAATCAGGCCGGCCAGGGTGATTCCAGCCAGCATCCCCAGGTTGCGGGCGGTGGCCAGTGAGGCGGAAGTGATGCCAAGCTGACCGGGGCGCGCCGAAGAGAGGATCGAGGCGGAATTGGGAGAAAGAAACAGGGCTTGACCAGCGCCGAGCAGGGCCAGTCGGGCGGCTACTGACAGCTCATTCGAGTTTTGTGTGAGAAAGCTGAAGGAGAGCAGGGCCAGGCCGCAGAGACAAAGTCCGCCCGTGGTCAGGAGCCGCCCTCCTATATGGTCATACAGTCGGCCCGCGAGGGGGGCAACGATAAAAACGGCCACCGGGGTGGCCATCATGACCAGTCCAAGGCGTTGCGCCGGCGCCTGGAGAATGAAATCGAGATAAAAAGGGGTCAGAATGAGAGCCACAAAGAGGATGGCAAAGGAGAGGGCCGCGCAGATGATGCCGATGGTATAAGGGCGGCTCTGAAAAAGGGCAAGGGGCAGGAGGGGGGCCGCCGCCCGTTGTTCGGCGCGGATAAAAAGAAAGAGGGTCAGGCAGAAGATGCTCAGGGCTATGGCCACTCCTCCGCTCGGCAGCGCACGATAATGGGTGGCCACGAGAACGGTCATGGTGATCAGCAGGGTCCAGAGGAGCAGGCCGGGCCAGTCCATGCCGAAAGAGGAGGACGAGTCTCGACAGGCGGCGGGTCGCGAGCTGGCGCGCAGCACGAGCCAGCCCCCGGCGCAGCACGAGAGGCTGATGGGCACGGTCACC
>DYNG01000078.1:0-2606 GCA_020721165.1 Desulfocapsa sulfexigens | reverse complement strand
GCGCAGCACGAGCCAGCCCCCGGCGCAGCACGAGAGGCTGATGGGCACGGTCACCAGAAAAATGGCCCGCCAGGAAAAAAACCGCAGCAGGAAACCGCTGACAACCGGCCCGCTCATCAGGCCAATGGAGGTGGCAATTCCGAGCATCCCCAAGGCTCGCCCCAATTGATGGGCGGGGAAAATGGCGGTAATAATGGCCGGCCCCGAAGCCATCATCATGGAGGCCCCAGTGGCCTGCAGGCAGCGACAAAGCACCAGCAGGAGCAAGGAGTTGGCGCAGAAGCAGGCGGCAGAGCCCAGGGTAAAGACCAGCATTCCCAACAGATAGGTCGGCACCTTGCCCAGCCGGTCTGACAGGCGGCCCCAGAGCAGGAGGGTGGTGGTGATCGTGAGGAGATACGAAATGGCCACCCATTCGATCTGGGCCAGGGTGGTATGCAGTGAACGCATCATGCTGGGCAGGGCGACATTGATCATGCTGCTGTCCATGGTGGCCAGAAAAACACCGGTGGCGACCAGAAAAAATGACGGCCAGGGGGAAGACGGGTGGTTTCGCATACGAGAAAACGAGAATCGTGATGGGGAATCGGCAGGCCTTTGGTTCCGGTGGCAAGCCAGTCGTCATGGGCAAAAGAGAGAGCACAAGGGCGCAGAAGGCTATCGTCGCTCATCAGGGTAGCACAGCTCTGGTTGGAGGTCACTCTTATTTGCTGAGATTGGTTGAAAAGGTGCAAGAAAGATTGCAAATGCCGTTGTTTTTTCCCCTGCCGAATATTTTTTTTAAAAAATATGGGGGGTGGCGCTGAAAGCCTTGACATTCATCAAAGCCTAATATATATGAGAATGTATGTATAAAATTTTGTACCTAGGGCTTTTTTTGTACTAGGGGGCAAAGGAATCATGAGCGGGCTCTCAGAAAGAGCGCCTGTAATCAATCATCCCTGAACATAAAGGAGAGAAGAGATGAAAAAGGTCTTATCTACCGTTGTAGCTTTCGGCTTGGTCGCCGGTATGGCAACGGGCGCTGCGGCGCTGGAACTGAAAGTCAAAGGCGACTATACCGTTGATGGCTTTTACATTGACAGTGGTAACGGGGCAGCAAGCGAAAATGAGTTAAATGGCAAGGGCGTACGACTGGCCACTGATTTTACCAATCCTCTAACACCGGATATGGATGTGAACGCTGACGCCTGGTTGCAGCACATGTTCAATATGGAAGCCGAGTTGGTGGTGAATGACAAGATCAGTATGATGAGCCGGATTCGCCTCGTTGACTGGGGTACTGTCTGGGGCGTACAGGATGACAACAGCCTCGGTAGTGGAGCCAACGATGGCGGCAACATGTCTGTTGACAGGCTGTGGATGGTCTACAAGTCACCAATCGGCATCTGGGAAATCGGCCGTCGTCCAGCCGGTGCCTGGGGTCTTTCCTTCGTTGATAATGGCTATGGCGGAGACCGTATCTTCTGGAAATCTGGCAAACTCTTTGGTGAAGAATTTTCCACCTATGCCTTTTTCGAGAAAACTGTTGAGGGCGAGGCCTATTTTGGCGACACTGACGACATGGATGGCGACTATTACGAGGTGGCAGGATCCCTTAAAGGCGGCTGGGGTAGCGCTACCCTCGCCTATGGTCTGAGTCTGAATAACACCCAGGATCATAACTCTCTTTTACATGTTCATGAGTACGACTTTGTTGGAAATAATAATGATCCGGTCACAGGGAAGTTTATCGCTAGCAATGATGTCACCTCCCATCGTTTCAAGGGTGTCGGTCAGTTCAAGTTCGGCGGCAACATGGGATTTGACACTGAGTTTGACTACAAATGGGGCGAGAAAGACTTCAACAGCAATCTGTTAGCTGATCAAGATATCAGCCAACTTGCCTTCATTGCTGATTTCAATGCCAAATTTGATGCCCTCACCGGTCATGCCATTTACTTCTATACCAGCGGTGATGACAATGCTAAAGATACCGATCTGGAAAGCTACGGCGGACCAGGCGCTGATTTCGAGCCTCTCTATGTCCTGACCGGTGTTTTTGGCAATATCCTGAACAATGACCAAGGAACAAACAATCTCTGGGGTGCTGCCGCCAAAACCGCAGGCACCAACGCCTTTATCTTAAGCGCAGATTTTGCGGTGAATCAGGACTTGACTCTTCATGGCGCGATTGGCTATGCCATGGCAGCCAACGAGCTGGCTGGCTGGGATGATTCCTACGGCTTTGAGTATAATGCCGGCGCGGCCTATAAGCTGGTTGACAATCTGGTCTATGCTGTTCACCTGGGTTATCTGGATACCGATGACTTCTTCAAGCTGGGAACCATGTTTAAGGATACCGAGTCCATCTTCCTGGCTAGCCATCATTTGACCATGAGTTTCTAATCCCGATAAAGCGGGATGTGTGGCTTCTCAGAAAAATTTCGTTGAGAAGTGTTGGGAAGTTTTCTGTAAGGTATGCATACTTACAGGTTAAAAGACTTGCTTGATATGTGTGGAAAGGCCCTCTGTCGTGTGTGCGACGGGGGGCCTTTTTTGTTGGAATTATCCTTAGGAGTCGAGCAAAAAAAACTTGAACGACTTGCACTCATTTTTGGGCCATC
>DYNG01000077.1 GCA_020721165.1 Desulfocapsa sulfexigens | reverse complement strand
ATATCCTGGGGACTGGTGGGCAGATAACGAAGATCCACCACCGCATAATCAAGCCCCAGATCGCGCAATTCACGGAGATAAGGAAGCAGGGAGAAGGGCCGACGGGGCACCGTGGTCACCAGACCATCTTTTTTGTGCAGGGTAAACGATTCGCCTTTGGGGCTGACCAGAACCCGATCATACTGAAAATGACGGGCAGCCACCCGGGCCGTAAACAGGGGCGGCGCTCCATACACCGTCAGCCCTTTGCGAATCGGCTGACCATTGGCCCGACTGGAAGCAAGCGCGGCAGTAAGCAGGGCGCGGTCGGATTCGATGGAAAGCTGGGCCGCCTCCACCCCCAGGCGCTGGACGGCGGCCAGGGCCTGATTATTCATGATGCTCACCGTATAGTCACAGGACAGATGCACCCGCTCCCCCCGAAACAGCCAGGCCTGGCTGATATGGCCGAGTTGAAAGCTCTTGAAACCGGAACGAATAAGCAGGGCGAGCTGTTTTTGGAACGAAGCCAGTTCGGATTCAAAGAGCAGGGGCGGCAGACACCAGGACAGGTTGCGAACCCCTGGCCCCAGAAGCCGTTTCAACTGCCCGGCCTGACTGACACTATTCCGGTCAAGGGGCAACAAAAAGCGATCCGGGGTAAAGGGCAGGTTGCCCTGCAAAAGTTGCAGGGAATCGGTTCTCAGCCACCACTCCAGGGGCAGCTTCACCTTCACCGTTCCGGATTTTCGCTGGCCGGCCCGGGGCCGACCATCTCCCTTTCCCTTTTGAAACAGAGGGGGAAGAGCCGCCGCTTTTTCATCGGTCAGGCACACCTCCCGGCACACTGCCGCCACGCGGCCCCTCTGCGAGCTTTGCGCCCGGGCCACCAGATCCAGCATTTGCTGACGACTGGGGAGGCCAAAGGACTCATCATTGATCTGCGGCTGATTCTTGACATCCACCTTGTAGAGGTCAATTTTTTGTTGTCCCGGGGAGACAATCTCCGCCGGCAATTTGAGATGGACGGTCTCGCCCGCCCCAGCCCGATCAACTTTCTCACGACCTTTGACCATCTCAACCAGCGAAAAACTGTGCCGTTCGCCACTTGCCCCCTCGTGCAGTCGTAAACGGTCGCCACACTCCAAAGGCTCTTTCAAGGTCAGACTGCCATAAAGACCGCCCTTGCGGGCCCCAACAGCCTCCAGCCGGCCCAAATGCAGTCCGGTATTGCCGGAATGATAGGGGGTGATTGCCTCCAGGGGTTGCGGCGAGAGAAAATATCCGGGGCCAACCTTGCGGCTCATGGACTGCGCGACCAGGGATTGCGCCGCTTTCAGGGCCTCGGGAAAACCAGCGCGGTCAGCATCCAGCGCCAGCCGGTAGGCCTGGACAACGCTCGACACATAATGGGCCGTTCGCAGTCGTCCTTCAATCTTCAGTGAAGCCACGCCGGCCTCAGCCAGGAGAGGGACCACCTCCAGGCCGCCCAGATCATTCATGGAAAAGAGATAGCTGCCCTGGTCTCGGGCACTATTCCGGTTGGCAGAAGACTCCTGCCGAACGGTGCCGCGACTGCTGCCAGCCTTGCCGCTTTTGGCTCCCCCCCTGCTCCCCGCCTTGGATTCCCAGGTATATTGCCGGCGGCAGGGCTGAACACAGCGGCCTCGCAGACCACTCTTGCCGCCCAGAAATGAAGAGAAAAGGCAGAGGCCCGAATAGGAAAAGCACATGGCCCCGTGAATAAAGACCTCAATCTCGATCTCACTTTTTTTACAGATGATTCCAATCTCTTGAACCGTCAGTTCCCGAGCGAGTACCACCCGTTCCAGGCCCATACTGGCAAAGGCGTTGACTGCCAGCGAATTGGTGGCGGCCATCAGGGTGGAGGCGTGCAGAGGGAGGGAAGGAAAATAGTCCTTCACTATGTTGATGACACCCAAATCCTGAACAATCAGGGCATCTGGTTGCAACTCGGCCAGAATGGCCAGAGTCTCGATCACCTGCGGCAAATCCTGTTCCCGCGCCAGGCTGTTGGCGGCCAGATAGAGTTTGAGACCATGTTCCCGGCAATAGTGGATCATGGCGGCAATCTCCTCCAAGCGGAGATCTCGGGCCAGATTGCGGGCATTCAAGGCCGGGGCGCCCACGAAAACCGCATCGGCGCCGGCCTGGACAGCGGCCCGAAAGGACTCCATATTGCCAGCCGGGGCAAGCAGTTCCATTCAGACCTCAGCTATTTTTCTGGATCACCACTTCATCGTGGCCGTCATGTTCCTTCAGGATCACCTGAATGCGCTCCTGGGGCAGGACGGTGGTCTGCATACCGGTATAATCGGCCTGAATGGGCAGTTCGCGGCCACCGCGATCAACCAGAACCGCCAACTGAATGGAGTGCGGACGGCCATAATCCATGATGGCATCCATCGCAGCCCTGACGGTGCGGCCAGTAAACAGGACATCGTCCACCAGAATCAACCGGCTCCCCTCCACCACAAAGGACAGATCCGTGGTGCGAACCACCGGATTCTGCGAAATAATGCTCCAGTCGTCCCGGTACAGGGTAATATCCAGGGCGCCAAAAGGAACAGCAACGCCCGCCTGCTCCTGAATAATGGCGCGGATCCGCTCCGCCAGATCAACGCCACAGGTATGAATTCCGACAATGGCCAGCTCGGCCACCGATTGATTTCGTTCCAGAATTTGCAAGGCAATCCGTTTCAGGGCCAGATCAATCTCCTGGGCCGTCAGGATGACACGGGATTCCGGCATCATGCCATCCTCCCTGAGCGAAGCCGCTCCCAGAAGAATTCAACCCCCTGTTCATTGACGCGGTTGATGGCCTCGGGAAAGGCCTCACACTCGGCGGCAAAGACCTTGGCGGCAATCTGTTCGGGGCTATCTCCATAAGCAAGCTCCACGCTCTTTTGCAGGATGATCGGGCCTTCATCATAGACCTCGCTGGCAAAATGCACGGTGCAGCCGCTGACCAGACAGCCTCTGGCCCATACCGCCCGATGGACGCGCATCCCGTAAAAACCTGCGCCACTGAAGGCCGGAATAAGTGAGGGATGGATGTTGATTACCGAATGGGCCAGGGCTGGCGGCGGCTCATAGAGTTTCAGAAATCCGGCCAGACAGATAATATCAACCGGGTACTGCTGAATAATCGCATTCAGAGCCTCGCTGCCCACGGCATGAAAGGCCGGATAGCCGTAGTTTTCAGCCTTCCGTAACCCCAGGGCGTCTTGCACATTGGCCAGAACCACCTCGATTTTCGCATTCAGTGAGCCATTCTTGATGCGCTCATGGAAATTATCAAGGGTTCGTCCACTACCGGACAATAACACCGCCATCTTCAACATCTTTTGACCTCCTGAATTATGCCTTGACAGGCTTGGCTTTCAAGGACTTCCCTGAAACCAATCTCACCCCGAGCCAGAAGAACGGCAAGGCAAGGGCACACTCTATGCGCCAGGGTGTAGGCCCCACCCTGTGAAATGGAAAGGAGAAACAACCAGATCAGTTTTGCCCATTTCAAGGCAGCCAATGAGACTGTTTAAAACAGAATCGGGGTTGTCGTCAAGTGAAACTGACGACAACCCCGATTCTGTTTGAGTTGGTATTGGCTGGAAATATCAGCAGGCAGGAACAGGAGCTGGCTGGGACAAGGCCGTCTGGAAAAACGGCATAAGCAGGTTGCTGGTCGTTGTGGTTGTCTTACCATTTCTCTGGCAGGGGGAGGATTTACCGTTGGGGTTCATCTCGACGAGTTCCCAGCAGTCAGTGGCCTTGGCGATGGTTTGCATGAAGGCCAGGTGCTGGGTGTGGCCGGCGCAACAGGCGGTGATATGGCCCAGGATGGGGCAGCCGAGCAGGGCGAGATCGCCCACCAGATCAAGCACCTTGTGGCGAATGAATTCATCGCTGAAACGAAGCCCTTCCTCATTAAGCACCGATTTTTTATCCCAGTGAATGGCAATGGCATTGCTGAGATTGACCCCCAGCGCCAGTCCCTTCTCCCATAAGGTCTCCACCTCTTCTACATAGCCAAAGGTTCGGGCCTGGGCTATTTCTTTGGCAAAGCGGTTGCCGGTCAGATTGATGGCATACCGTTGGGTGCGGATAATTTCGTCATCAAAAACAATTTCCCCGTCTATCTTGAAGCCATTAAAGGGCCGGATGCGGATGCTGCTTTCGCCGCTGCTATAGCTGATCTCTTTGGTGATGCGTAACACGGTGCGATTGGCCTTCTGTTTTTTCCTGCCCGTCTGCATGAGTCGCTGGATAAAAGGCCCGGCGCTGCCATCCATGATCGGAACTTCGTTGCCATCGAGTTCGATGTCGGCATTATCAATGCCGAAACCCATAAGGGCGGCCATCAGGTGTTCAGTGGTGGAGACCACGATATTTTTATGCGTATCGCTGATGGTGGTGGCCAGGCGGGTATCAATGACATTGTCCATGGCCGCCTGCACAAAATGCTTCCCGGCCTGCCCACGACGGAAAAAGCGGATGCCATTGTTTTCTGGCGCCGGAGAGATGGTCATATTCACCAGGTCGCCGGAATGGAGGCCAATCCCGCCAAAGCTGACGGGTTTGCGCAGAGTATGTTGATGGGATTCGAGCGTGTTTGCCATGAAAAAAGCCCTGATATTTGAGACGACTGGTGAATCGG
This sequence comes from Desulfocapsa sulfexigens, assembly GCA_020721165.1. Taxonomy (GTDB): domain Bacteria; phylum Desulfobacterota; class Desulfobulbia; order Desulfobulbales; family Desulfocapsaceae; genus UBA2270. Next base: position 901 of record DYNG01000077.1, on the reverse strand, counting down.
TTCTCCAGGCCGTGGTTTTCCTGGAATCACTAACAATAAATGAGCATGCAAAAAACAAGCCGTTTCTCAAAAAACGACATCACTGCTTCTTTGTTGTGGAATTTCACAGAGTTGTTCTGATAAGCCAGAGCCTGGCAGTACAAGCTGAGTGTGGAAAAAAAATCGCAGTGTCCTGAAAAACAAGGTGAGTGTGGGGAAAAGACCCCATTGTGCCGGGCTACGAGCTGGTATCTTTTTGCAGTTTATTCAGGATGAATGCGAGCAATCCCTCATCAATCCGGGCGCTCATCTCCAGGCAATAGAGGGCCAGATTGAAAGAGTTGGCGGTTAGTTTTATCCGGTCTTTTGCGGTGGTGATGAGGGCCTGAGCGCCACTGGCCAGGGCCTTTTTCTCGATGCTGGCAATGAGAGAAGATGAATATCGCTGATGATCCCGCAGGGCCGTGAAGCCACTGAGAAGGCAGCCCTGGTCGCTAAGGGTTTGCTGAAAAGCCTCGGGGCGGGCGATTCCGCAGAAACCATACAGCGGTGCGGGCAGGGCGGAAAGGGGCATTGTGTTTTGGGTGTGCAGATCGGTTACGGTAGAAGGGAGGTATGAGCTCAGAAAAACAGGCCGACCAGGAAATCGTTGCCGGAGAAGTTCGGCAAAGCGATCCGCCCTTTCCCGGTTGCCGGGATTGGCGCCGGTCAGCAGAAAGACATCGGCCCGGCCCAGGGCCGCAACCGGTTCCCGCAGGTCGCCGCCGGGAAAAACACGACTGTTGCCGGCCAGGGTTTCGGCAGCAAAGAGAACGATATTGAGGTCCCGCTTGACGGCCAGATGCTGGAATCCATCATCAAGAAGCAGAATGTCACAGCCCAGAGACTCAATGGCGTGGCGGCAGGGAAGGGCGCGGACAAT
>DYNG01000076.1 GCA_020721165.1 Desulfocapsa sulfexigens | reverse complement strand
GCCGGCCATTATTTATGCCTCCCTGAATGATTGGGATAAAGACGAGATGAAGGCCACCCTCACCGGTTTTTTTCTCTTTAACTCGTCACTCAATGCCTCGGCCCACGCCGTTAGTGGCATGACAACCGCTTCGGTTATAACCCTCTTTCTTTTCTCCGCGCCCGCTGTTTTACTGGGGACCATTCTTGGTTCTTTCTATTATGGCCGGATGAACAGAGAAATCTATCTTCGTGTCATCTTTTCGTTTCTGATTGTGATGGGGATAATGATGATGATTACAGCCCGGTGATTCTTCCATCACAGGCGGCAGGGGAAAGAAGATAAAGATTCGTGCCGGACAGCACTCCCCATTTTACAACCCAATACAAACATAATGGAGAAAACGAAAAAAATGAATGGAGCAGAACTTCTGGTGCGATGCCTTGAAAATGAAGGGATTGACACCATCTTTGGCATCCCCGGCGAAGAGAATCTGGCCTTTCTGGAGGCCCTGCGCCACTCCTCCATTCGCCTGATTCTCACTCGTCACGAACAGGCCGCCGGTTTTATGGCCGCCACCTATGGCCGCCTAACCGGCAAACCTGGAGTCTGCCTTTCCACCCTTGGCCCTGGGGCCACCAACTGTGTTACGGCCGTCTCCTACGCGCTGTTGGGCGGGATGCCGGCCCTCTTTATCACCGGTCAGAAACCCATCAAAAAGAGCAAACAGGGACGATTTCAGATCCTCGATGTGGTGCGGATGATGGAGCCGCTCACCAAGTTTACCAAGCAGGTCGTGACTGCCGACAGTATCCCGTCTCTGGTGCGGGATCTGTTCCGCATTGCCACCCAGGAAAAACCGGGGCCAGTCCATCTGGAACTCCCGGAAGATATTGCCGCCGAAACGACCGGGAGCCAGCCCTTTCCCATCACCCGACTGATCCCATCCCAGGCCGCCCCTGAAGCCATCCTCACCGCCGCCCTGAAAATCAACCAGGCTCAATATCCGTTGCTGCTCTTCGGGGCCGAGGCCAAACGACCAGCCGTCTGCCAGATTGCCCGCGAATTTGTTGCCAAAACCGGGTTGTACGCCTGCACCACCCAGATGGGCAAAGGGATTATTGACGAACACTCCTCCACGGCCCTGGGCACCGCCGCCCTTTCCGATCATGACTATCTGCACTGCGCCATTGAGCGGGCCGACATCATTGTCAATATTGGCCATGATGTCGTTGAAAAACCACCATTTTTCATGACGCACGGCGGCAAAAAGGTCATCCATATCAGCTCCTCAGCCGCTGACATTGATGAAATCTATTTCCCCCAGCATGAAGTTATTGGCGATATTGCCAGCACCCTGATCGCCCTGCTGCCTCATATTGATCTTCGCCACCCATCAGCTTCGGGCCACGACTATTTTCAACGCATCTATCTGGAAATAGAAAACCTCGTGCACGACCAGCATGGTCATGACCATTTTCCCAATACCCCGCAGCGCATTGTCAGTGATATCCAGGCAACTGTCCCTGATACCACTATCCTCTCTTTGGATAATGGCATGTACAAGATCTGGTTTGCCCGTAACTACAAGGCCTCTCAGCCCGACTCGCTCCTGCTTGACAACGCCCTGGCCACCATGGGGGCCGGTCTGCCGGTGGCGATTGCGGCCAAACTGCTCTTTCCCGAGCGCCCGGTGGTGGCCGTCTGCGGCGATGGTGGCTTTATGATGAATTCTCAGGAGATGGAGACGGCCATCCGCCTGGGCCTCCATCTGATCATTATCGTTCTTCGCGACAATGCCTACGGGATGATCAAGTGGAAGCAGGGAGGGATGAATTTCCCTGATTTCGGCCTTGACTTTCTCAATCCTGATTTCGTACAATACGCCAGCAGTTATGGCGCCTGCGGCCATCGGATATCACAGACCGGCGAACTCTGCCGTGTCCTGGCCGATTGCCTGCAACAACCTGGCCTTCATCTGATTGAGGTTCCGGTAGATTATTCACAGAACGAAAAGGTGTTCTTCCAGGAGCTTCGTCACAAAACTTGTCTTCTCTAACGACCATTTCTGCCATCCGCCCCGAGTCCACCAACCTCATCCGGCGTTACCGCCTGATTGCCAGTTTTATCTGGATTTTCACGGTTCTTTGCTCATTTCTCTGGAACCGGGCCGATGATATTCGGGAGAAAAATGCCATTGCCCTGGAAACCGCCCGCGCCTTTCTTACCCATATTGTGGCTGTTCGCTCCTGGAACGCCGAACATGGCGGCGTCTTTGTCTTTACCAATGAAAAGACGCCCATCAACCCCTACCTGCCCGAAGATCAACAGGGCCTGATAACCCGGGATGGACGCCAGCTCACCAATGTCAATCCCGCCTACATGACCCGGCAGATTGCCACCATTGCCGACCGGCAGAGTCAGATCCGTTTTCATCTGACCAGCCTCAATCCCATCCGTCCCGAAAATCAGGCCCTGGACTGGGAAGAAGAGTGGTTGCAGGATTTTGACCGGGGCATCAGAGAACGAAGCGCCTTCGTCTTTGCCACCCCGGAAAAGGGGCAGCCGCAGGAGGAAATTTTCCGTTACATGGCTCCCCTGAAAGTGACCGGCTCCTGCATCCCCTGTCATGACGGTTACACTGATGGGGATATTCGTGGTGGCATTTCCGTTTCTTTGCCATTTTCTTTCCGCAAATCCCCCTGGCCCCTGATCATCAGCCATCTCACCGCTGCCCTCATGGGTTTCTTTGTCATTCAGTTTTTTGCCCTTCGCCTGGAGGCCCGCAGCCGTCAATTACTGGCGACCAATCAGCGATTGCTCCAGGAAATTGAGGAGCACAAACGAAGTGAACAGGAGCTGGTCACCATCAAGGAAGAACTGGAGGCCCGCGTTACCGCCCGCACTGCCGAACTCAGCCGGGCCAACGGTCTGCTTGACGCCAGGATCAAGGAGCAGCAACAGGTGGAAACCGCTCTGGTTGCCATCAATGACGAGTTTATTCAAATATTTAACAGCGCCCCCGATGGGATGCACATCATCAATCGCGACTATACGGTCATTCGCGCCAATCGGGCCTTTGTGGCCTTGACCGGCCACAAAACCCATACGGTTGCCGGCCAGAAATGCTTTGAGATCTTTGCCGGCCGCCTCTGCCACACCCCGGACTGCCCGTTGACCCGCATTCTGGCTGGCGAAGAACGGGTGGAGGTGGAAGCCCAGAAAACCAGAGCCGACGGCAGCGCCTTTCCCTGCGTGGTCACCGCCACTCCCTTTCGCTCCCCCAGTGGCAAGCTGATCGGCATTATTGAGGTTACCCGCGACATCAGTCAATGGAAGGCCACCGAAAAGGCGTTGTCCCAGGCGGCTCAGGACTTATTAACCCGCAACCATGAGCTTGAGGACTTTTCACGAGTCATCTCCCACGACCTGCAAGAACCATTGATGCTCATCCTCGCCTTCAGCCAACGGTTACGAACCCATTTCCTTCCCTCCATCTCCAGCAAAGCCGACGCCTACCTGCAGCGCATTATCAGCTCAGCCGAGCGAATGCAGGCGCTGGTCAGCGGTCTTCTCAACTATACCCGCATTGAAAAAACAACCCGGCCTTTTATCCTGATCAATCTGATAACGGTTATCACCGAAGTCCTCGATGACCTGGCGATCAAAATTGAGGAGAGCGGCGCGGTCATTACCGTGGATGAACTGGGCAGTCTTATGGCTGACCCCTTGCAGATGCGGCAACTGTTTCAAAATCTCATTGGCAACAGCTTGAAATATCGCCATCCAGACCGGGTTCCGAGCATCACCATTGGTCAGGCCCCGATTTCCGAGGAACAGCCCTCCGAAAAGACAATAACCATTATTCTTCAGGATAATGGCATCGGTTTCAAGCCCGAATATCAGGAGAAAATCTTTGAAATGTTCCAACGACTCCACACCCGTCAGCAGTTTCAAGGCACCGGTATTGGCTTGTCGGTCTGCAAAAAAATCGTGGAGCGGCATCATGGTCTCATCAGCGCCACCGCCATTGATGGACAGGGGGTTGAATTTCGCATCACACTCCCCCTGATCCAGGAGAGCAGCCCGCCGCCCGGCCCCTCATGTGTCCCTTCCGCCTGAACAAAGATCCTGTCTTCCCTTCGCCGCTGCTGGCTGATGCCAATGGCTTGCTGGCTATTGGCGGCGACTTGAAGCCGGAGAGGCTGATTGCCGCCTATCGTTCCGGCATTTTTCCCTGGTTTACGGAAGACCAGCCCCTTCTCTGGTGGTTTCTTGACCCCCGCCTGGTGCTTTTTCCCGGTGAATTCACCAGCAGCCGCCGCCTGCGCCGGGAAATCAGACAAGGCAAGTTCCGCGTCTCCTTTGACCTGGACTTTCCCCAGGTGATTACGGCCTGCGCCCGAGTACGGACTGACCAGGGAGAGGCGACCTGGATTAACCGGCAGATGATTGACGCCTATTGCCATCTGCACGAACTGGGTTATGCCCATTCCGTCGAGTGCTGGCAAGGTGATTCGTTGGCCGGAGGACTCTATGGCATTGCCCTGGACCGGGTTTTTTTTGGAGAATCCATGTTCACCCGGATCAGCAACGGTTCAAAAATCGCCCTCGCCGCCCTGGTTGAGAGATTGCGGAATAATAATTTTCAGTGTATTGATTGCCAGATGACAACCCGGCATCTCCTCAGTTGTGGAGCCCGGGAGATTTCCGGTCAAGAATTTCTGCGCCAGTTAGACCACGGCATTCACACAACCACCCCCAGCGGAAAATGGAACCATGACACCTTCTGACCCCACCCCTGCCCCCCCTGCTCACAGCCGGGAAATCTGTGACGGCTGCGGCAGACAAGCCATTCTTCATGATATGCAGGGCAATGAATTCTGCGATTCCTGCCAACAGATGGCCACCATTGTCCGCGACAATGGACCACTCCTGCACAGGATCTGCACCCTTATTCATGCCCCTTTCCATCCAGCCCACAATGCCGACGCCGGTGGCAACCCGTCCCCCTGCAGCGCCAATGCTCCACTGGAACTCCCGGAGGTCATGGATGCGGTGCGCTATCGCACCAGAGATCGGGAGCTCAATACCTGGTATGTGTCCGTCAGTGAACTTCAGGGTAACCCGGTGGAAATCTTTGCCTCCACCGCCTTTGACCGTGACCATCATCTCCAGTCCCGCATTTCCAACCTCACCACCATCACCCGTCTGGTGTCCCTGATCCTGCGCCATGTCTTTCTTGGTGAAGTCCTTAATCTGGAAAAGACCATTAAGCAGCTCCGTCGCAGCTCCCGCCAGCAGAACGACCTGCCGGACATGCTGGTCAAGGTACTCAGCCGCTATGCCTCCCCGGCGGAAACTCTGACCGACGATCTGGTTGAAGACCATGATGATATTGGCTGACAACTCAGGATGCACGCCAGCCGCCTGCGTCCATGCGGCGCCCCCTCTGGAAATGGCGCGTGAAACGCAACATCCGTCCTGACGGGACCACTGCTCGTTTCTCTTATCGTTTACGACCGGATGTCATTAACTTAACATGCGTCATCTCGTTCTCATGCGACGCATGGGAACCAGGGGGGCTGTT
>DYNG01000075.1 GCA_020721165.1 Desulfocapsa sulfexigens | reverse complement strand
GGTGGCCCCCCGCGCCCGCTCACCAGCCCGGTTCAGGGCGTGAATTTCAGCATGAGGGCCACCCGCTTTTTGATGATAGCCGGTGGCGATAATTTCCTGATCGCGCACCACCACCGCGCCGACACAGGGATTGGGCGAGGTGCGCCCCAGACCTTTTCGTGCCTCTTGTAAGGCCCGTCGCATAAAGAGGGGATCACTGTTCATTCTCAGCCGGCGGGATCGAGGCTGTTTCGTGAACCCAGCAGGGTTCGTAACTCATCCACAAACTCACTGACATCTTTAAATTGCCGATAAACCGAAGCAAAGCGGACATAGGCGACTTCATCAAGATCGGGCAGGCCTTCCATCACCCATTCGCCAATGACCTGTGACGATATCTCTTTAGCCCCGAATTCCTGGAGTTTCTTTTCGATTTTATCCACAAAGGCATCAATGTCATCGCGGCTCACCGGCCGTTTCTGGCAGGCCTTCTCCAGCCCGACAATCATCTTGTGGCGATCCCAGTCTTCACGGCGACCATCTTTTTTCACCAGCACCGGTAGCAGCGTCTCCAGTCGTTCATAGGTGGTGAAGCGATGATTGCAGGAGAGGCAGGCCCGGCGGCGGCGGGTGATGGTGCTCTCTTTGTTGAGGCGGGAATCAACGACCTTGTTTTCCAGAAAACCACAGGCGGGACATTTCATGGCTACTGCTCCATATCATACAGGATCCACGATGGCCGACAGGGGGAATCGGGCGCAGAGAGCCCGTACTTCCTGACGAACCGTGGCAATGGTCTGGGCATCACGATGGGTAATAATCCGCTCAATCCAGTCCGCGATCAGGGCCATTTCGGCCACCTTCAGCCCCCGGGTGGTCACGGTTGGGGTGCCGATACGGATGCCGCTGGTGACAAAACGAGGCTTGGTGTCAAAAGGAATGGCATTTTTATTGACGGTCAATCCACCCTGCTCCAGCAGCTCTTCTGCCTCTTTACCGGTGATCTCTTTATTGCTCAGGTCCACCAGAAACAGATGGTTGTCGGTGCCGCCCGATACCAGACGGAATCCTTTGCTCATCAGGGCGGCGGCCAGAGCCTTGGCATTTTCCACGACCTGCGCCTGGTCGGCCTTGAAAGCGGCGCCCATCACCTCCTTGAAACCCACGGCCTTGGCGGCAATCACATGCATCAAAGGGCCGCCTTGAATGCCGGGGAAAATGTGGCTGTTCAAGGCCTTGCCCCATTTTTCTTTGGCCAGAATCAAGCCCCCTCGGGGGCCGCGCAGGGTTTTGTGGGTGGTGGTGGTGACAAAATCGGCATAAGGAACCGGCGAGGGATGAATGCCAGCGGCCACCAGCCCGGCGATATGAGCCATATCCACCATGAACAGGGCTCCCACTTCATCGGCAATTCGTCGGAAGGCTGCAAAATCAAGGAAGCGGGGGTAAGCACTGGCGCCGGCCACGATCATCTTCGGTTTGCTTTCAAAGGCGAACTGCTCTACCTTTTCCATGTTAATCCGTTCGCTGCCCCGCTCAACGCCGTAGGACATAAAATCGAATAACTGACCGGAAAAATTGACCCCGCTGCCGTGGGTGAGGTGGCCGCCGTGGGCCAAATCCATGCCCAGCACCTTGTCGCCTGGTTTGAGAGTGGCAAAATAGACGGCCATATTGGCCTGGGAGCCGGAGTGGGGCTGGACATTGGCGTATTCGGCTCCAAAAATCTCTTTGGCTCGATTAATGGCGAGAGTCTCCACCTCATCGGCATACTCGCAGCCGCCATAATAGCGCTTGTGCGGGTAACCTTCGGCATATTTATTGGTGAAAAGAGAGCCCTGGGCCTCCATCACCGCCTGGGAGGTGATATTTTCCGAGGCAATCAGCTCCAGTTGACTGTCCTGTCGCTCATATTCAGACTGGATGCTCTTGTACACTTCGGGGTCTGTTTTCTGCAATGCTTTCATGGTCGTCGCACCAGGAGGTTATCGTTATCGGTTGTGGTTTTGGCATCGTCTAGTCTATTGAGCGCCTTCTTCCACTTCTAATTCTAAGTTGCATTCAAACCAATACCTTCGTCGGCTGCGCTGCATGGCTCCTCACCGTACTCCTTGTACCGCTTCGTCGCCATTTGCTTGTCTTCTCGGTCTTGAATTGAAGGCAACTTAGAATAAATCAAGCGTGCTCGTTCTCGGCTCCGTTGCGCCGTTTCTCGCTCTTCTTCTTGTTCAGGCCATGATTGAGGGGAGAAATGAAATCTTGTGTAAACGACCCTGCTTACTGGCCTTGCTGGTCATGCCGGTATGGTCTGCGCTTCGACCCCGGTTCCTGCCATTAACACTGGCTGAAGAGAGCGATACGGGTCTGGTGCCGCCCCCCGCTGAATTCGGACGATAGCCAGACCCTGACAATATCTTCGGCCACGCCGATACCAACGACCCGCTCCCCCATGCACAAGAGATTGGCGTTGTTATGCTCCCGACTCATGCGGGCCGTATAGTGATCGTGGCAGAGGGCCGCCCGGATAAACTTGTATTTATTGGCCGCCATGGACATACCCAGACCGGTGCCGCAGATCAGGATGCCTCGTTCAGCGGCTCCGGTCTGGATCTTTTCGCACACCAACTGGGCCAGATCGGGATAATTGACGGCCTCGGTGGAAAAGCAGCCCACATTCTCGACCGTGTGCCCCAGTTCCTGAGCCAGAATCCGTATGGCTTCTTTTAAGTGAAAACCCCCGTGATCGGATCCAATAGCTATTTTCATTTTTTTCACCTGGTGGACGAATAAGGACTGACGAGGAAATTATTCCTCATAGCGCCGCATGACGATCACCCCGTTGGTACCGCCAAAGCCAAAGGAGTTGGAGACAGCGGCGCGAATCTTGATTTTCCGGGCTTGATGGGGGACATAATCGAGATCGCATTCAGGACTGGCCTCATCGAGATTGATGGTGGGCGGAGCAATCTGCTCGTGAATACTCAGGGCGGTAAAGGCAGCCTCAATGCCGCCAGCGGCGCCGAGCATGTGGCCGGTCATGGATTTGGTCGAGCTGATGGCCAGCTTTCGGGCATGGTCACCAAAGACGGTCTTGATGGCCTGGGTCTCGCAGCGGTCATTGAGTGGCGTCGAGGTGCCGTGGGCATTGATATAATCAATATCCTCCGGCTGCAACCCCGCGTCCTGCAGGGCCAGGCTGAGGCAGCGGGCCGCCCCTTCGCCATTTTCCGGTGGCGCGGCGATATGATAGGCATCACTGGTGGCGCCAAAACCGATCACTTCTGCATAGATGGTGGCGCCGCGCCGACGGGCATGCTCCAGCTCTTCGAGCATCAGCATCCCTGAGCCCTCGGACATGATAAAACCATCCCGATCTTTATCAAAAGGACGGGAGGCCTTTTCCGGGGCGTCATTACGGGTGGAGAGGGCCTTCATGGCGCTGAATCCACCCACCCCTGAAGGGCAGATGACGGATTCGGTGCCGCCGGTAATGACCATGTCGCAGGTGCCATAGACGATGGTGCGAAAAGCCTCGCCCACGGCATGGGTGCCGGCGGCGCAGGCCGTTGATAGGGCCAGGTTCGCCCCTTTGGCCCCCAACTGCATGGAAATATGTCCCGAAGGCATATTGGGAATGGCCATGGGAATGAAAAAGGGCGAAATTTTGCGCGGGCCTTTTTCCAGGCAGCTCCGATGATTCTGTTCAATGGTGGGCAGTCCGCCCATTCCGCAACCGGTGATGACCCCCACCCGCTGACAGTTGCCCTCATGAATGACGGCCCCACTGTCGGCAAAGGCCAGATTGCCAGCGACAATGGCATACTGAACAAAGAGATCCAGATGTTTTACCAGTTTTTTGTCAATAAAATCTTCAACTTGAAAATCTTTGACCTCAGCCGCAATCTTGACCGCATAGTCGCTGGTATCAAAGCGGGTGATTAAACCCACCCCGCTGCGACCGGCGCAGATATTGTCCCATGTCGTCCGGGTACCGGTGCCAAGGGGGGTTACCAGGCCAATGCCGGTGACAACAACTCTTCGCTTCATCATCAATCAACTCCCCTGGGTAGTCACCGCATGGATTGCCAGGCAACCCGCAATGCCCCCGTCATCTTTGACGAATACATTGAGAAATCAATCACTTCATCTTGTTGATATAATCAATGGCGTTCTGAACGGTATTGATCTTCTCGGCCTCTTCGTCGGGGATTTCGACATCAAATTTTTCTTCCATGGCCATGATCAACTCCACCAGATCCAGGGAGTCCGCGCCCAGATCATCAACAAAGGAGGCACCGGGAACCACTTTTTCTTTTTCGACGCTCAACTGCTCGACAATAATATCAATCATCTCCTGCTCGATAGCCATTTTATTCTCCATCGTTAACTGCATTATGAATAGAACTTAAATCGGTACGCCCATCATGGCATACCGCTCCAAAAAAACAAAAAATTACATGGATCTCCGCTACATATACATCCCGCCATTGACATGCAGCACCTGGCCGGTGACATAGCGACCATCCTCACCCGCCAGATAGGCGACTGCGCCGGCCACATCTTCGGGAGCGCCCAGAGAGGCGAGGGGGATTTCGGCCTTGATCTTCTCCTGAATATCTTCGGGAAGCGAACTGGTCATGTCGGTGACAATATATCCCGGGGCCACACCATTGACCGTGATCTGACGGGAGGCAAATTCGCGGGCCATGGCCTTGGTCAGGCCCACCAGGCCGGCCTTGGCCGCTGCGTAATTGATCTGGCCGGCATTGCCGGCAAAACCTATCACCGAGGTGATATTGATAATCCGGCCCCAACGATTTTTCATCATGCCCCGCGAGGCGGCTTTGGCACAGAGAAAGGCGCCTTTGAGATTGGTGTCCAGCACCTCATCCCAGTCACTGTCTTTCATGCGGGCCAACAGTCCGTCCCGGGTAATCCCGGCGTTGTTGACCAGAATATCCAGGGAACCGGCCTCAGCGATGATCTGCTTGATCGCCGCCGTCACCTGCTCGCCATCGGCAACATCGAAACGGATTCCTTCCGCTTGGCCACCGGCGGCGACAATCAGCCGCTGGGTTTCTTCAGCCGCCGCCGGATTGGCGACAAAGTTGATATAGACCCGGCAACCCAGAGCGGCCAATCGTTGACAGATCGCTCGGCCAATGCCCCGGCTGCCGCCGGTTACCAAGGCGACCTTTCCCTTTATTCCTGCACTCATGATTTTCGTCGCTCCTCGATTTTGGCAATCAATTGCGGCACGATGGTGTACAGATCGCCCACCAGTCCGAAATCAGCGACATTGAAAATGGGGGCCTCTTTATCGCGATTGATGGCGACAATGGTGTCGGCAGACTGCATCCCGGCCACATGCTGAATGGCCCCAGAGATGCCACAGGCGATATAGAGTTTGGGGGCCACGGTTTTGCCGGTCTGACCAACCTGATGGGGATAGGATATCCAGCCGGCATCCACTGCCGCTCGGGTGGCGGCCACGGCCCCGCCCAGGGTATCCGCCAGTTGGCGCAAGAGGACAAAGCCTTTTCCCTCATCCAGGCCGCGACCGCCAGCCACCAGGATATCCGCCTCCTGAATATTGACGATGTCCTGCTCGGACACCACCGATTCGATGACCCGC
>DYNG01000074.1 GCA_020721165.1 Desulfocapsa sulfexigens | reverse complement strand
CGGCCATCTTCTTCGTCACGGAAAGAGTTTCATAGCCCTGCTATGAAACTCTTTCTGTTTCTCGAATACGCCCCACAGGAAGTACCCTTGGGGGATGACCGAAAATCCGGCGCAATACGGAACAATTTATTTTTGCCGAGGCCCTTAGTGCTTATCCTGTTCTGAGGGGTAGTGTTCCTTGGCAACCCTTTCACAATGAGGGGTGGCGACCATCGGTGGCCCCTTGGTCAACATCTGCGCGATCGTCAACTGCAATCGGGGATAGAGGTGTCTTTTCCCATCCAGAAATTCATTTTCAAGTGTTGCTAATCGTCGTAAGACCAGCGTTCTCTCCACCCGAGGAACGCTCTCTCCCTGACCGGTACCATACTGCTCCTGTACCAACTCCTGACAGCGGAAACAGCCGGGAAAATTCAATCGTTTGCCATCCGGCCTCTGCATGGTAGCTGGCACTCCGTGGGTCCGACACACCATAAGGCGGTGGGTATAAAGAAGACAACGCCCCTCTTCATTCAATGGACATATGATCTGCGGTCGCTGCCCTGCCGCCAGGACTTTTTCACTATCAACACAATAACGACGACTCCTCTCGACAATTTCCACCTGTTTTTCCTGGGAAAGCTGGCAAAATCCCCTCCACAGATAGGCCCATTCGATATAGGTATGATGCTGAAACCAGGAGTCGCAGCAATTATCAGGGCAGCCATCACACGAAAAACGCAATTCTGTGGCCACCTTCTGGTAATCTTCTGCCATTTCCTGATAGATCTGCGCCATGCGCTCATGCAGCTCCCTGTCCAGCATCAACTCCTTCATCTCATCGCTCCTCGCTAATATATTGCACCTGATATGTGAGTACCTCCAGGCCGCCATCCCGCCAGGCCGCCTGCGACAAACCGGCCTTCAGACACAGATGATCGAGAAAATCCTCAACCCGAGGAAGCTGGGCCCACACCTGCGGTAAAAAAGTCGCCTGGTTCCGACCCAGGCCGACAATAACCCCGTCAATCCCGGGCCGCAGTAATGCCACCAGTTCCGCACCATCCCTGTACGCCAAGGGCTGCGGCTCGCTTAACAGAGAAATATCAATTTTGATCTGGTCAAGTTCGTGTACTCCCAGAGGTGCAAATCGGGAATCGTGGAAGGCGGCATGAACAGCATTACGCCGGATAGCTTCATACATGGGCGCCACTGGTTCAAGATTACCAATGCATCCCCGCAGTTGACCGTGTATGGTCAAGGTCACAAAGGTTCCCCGAAATTCTTTCAGAATGGGATCAATGCCATCCAGAACCTCATCCCCTGTTTCGGCCTTGCCATAAAAGTGCTCGACTATAGTCTTTCGCGCAAGGCGCAGCAAAAAATGTCCCTGCTTCTCACTGACGATATTTGGTAAATTTTTGGCCGGTGGTTTCTCTGTCATTCTTTTCCCCAATCTATGCCCAGCATCATACAATTAATTCCACTCCCGATTCCTAAAATAGCTCCTTTCTGACCGGGAGTAAAGGCCCCTTGCTCGATAGCCATCGCCAGGGTTATCGGCGCGGATACGGACCCTACATTTCCCAGATGGAGTAGCGTTTCGTAATTTTTTGCCGACTCCAGCCCCAAGGATTCAAAGAGCAGTCGGGCATGAGCTGATCCTACCTGATGGCAGAAAAAACGATCAATATCAGATTCCTGCCACCCTTTTTTGGCCGAAAATTGCTGCCAGGTCATTCGTGCCGTTTCCACTCCTCGCCGTAACAATTCTTCCGAATCGGTGTTCATCAGCGTAATGGCCTCCCCTTGCTGAGCTCCCTGGCACAAATGCACATGACGGGTGTTTGCCTTCCAGGCCCCATGAATCAAACGAAGCTGGTGTTGCTCACCCTCGTTTCGGCACATATAAAGCGCCACCGCCCCGGAGCCAATGGTTAACGAGGCAAAGGCCGATTTTATGCTCTGCCGGGTCAGGGTCTGATCCGTCAATAAAGCATCAATAGTCGAATCCACCATATCTTCGGCCGTTTCTCCAGCCACCAGTAAACCATTCTGCACCTGCCCCAACTCAATCATATTCGCCAGCATGATTATCCCATCCAGAAATCCAAGACAGGCATTCGAGATGTCAAAGAGCAGACAATCTTCGGACAGACCAAGACTGGCATGAACAAAGGACGCGGTCGCCGGCTCCATCATGTCCCGGGAGACAGAGGTGAAGATAAGGGCCTCGATCTCGCCGGGAGTAATCCCCGCCCGCTCCAGAGCCTTTTGCCCAGCCAGCACCGCAGCCTGACTTGGTTGGGTGCCTGGATTCCAGAATCGTCGCTGCTCAATTCCGCTCATCATCTCCAATCGTCCATAAGGCAGTTTCAGGCGCTGATACAGGGGAGCCAGACGACTCTCCAAGTCATCAGAACTCACAACCCGGGGTGGTAATTCATAGGCAAGTGTATGCAGACTCACGAGGCGGTATTGCATTAACATCCTCTCATTATGGGAGACATTCATTCTGAACTTGCGCCCCTGATGGTTTCGCAAAATAAATTAAAAAAATCGCAAGAACGGTAACATGCTGAAATAAAAAAATAAAATTATACAACTGCGCCTCTTGCAAAATGATCTTTTCGCCCATGATCGAGGCCTGCGAAAAATTTTACCGCAGGCATAGAGTTGATATTCCGAGGATAAAACTTTGAACGAAACGAAGATATTGGACGAAAAGATCATTTTGCAAAAGGCTCAACTTTCATAGTGCCTCATTGGAGATCATCATAATTGTTTTGCCAAAATCTCCTCCCAGGCGGTATAGAGTAAATCAAAACCTTGTAACCGCTTGACATGCGCCAGTCAATACTGACACGATACCTTCCCCTGGCTTCACCATTTTCATGGTCACCGAAGCACACTTCGCCTGTGATGCAAGAGGTTTGCCAGTTTCGATGCCCAAGCGCTTGCACGATTGAGGAAGACATTCATCACCACTCTTTACCTTTGGCCACCCCGAGAAACATCGTGATCATAGATTTTCATACCCACGCATTTCCAGACCCAGTGGCCGCCAAAGCCATCCCCACCCTGGCGGCAGAGGGAAATATACTGGCACACACCACGGGTACCATAGACTCTCTCATGGCCTCTATGGATCGGGCTGGTATTGATATCAGCGTTGTCTGCTCCATTGCCACCCGTGCCTCCCAATTTGACCCCATCCTCTCCTGGTCAAAAGAAATTCGGTCTTCTCGAATCTTCCCCCTGCCATCCATTCATCCAACCGATCTCGATCTGGTTGCCCGGGTTTTCAGGATTAAAGAGGAAGGTTTTTCCGGCATTAAAATGCACCCCTACTACCAGGATTTTTTTCTTGATGAAAAACGACTGTTCCCCCTCTATGAGGCGTTAAGCGACACGGGGTTATTCCTGGTTGTCCATTGCGGATACGACATTGGATTTCCCCGCATTCGACGGGCCGATCCATCGCAAATTCTCTCTGTTCACCGTCTGTTTCCCAGGCTTCAACTCATCACCACCCATTTTGGAGGCTGGGATGCATGGGATGAAGTGGAAAAACTACTGATTGGCAAAGATATCTATATGGAAATATCCTTTGCCCTTTCCTACCTATCCTCAGAACAGGCAACTCGAATGCTTCAGCGCCATCCACCGCACTGTCTCCTTTTTGGCAGCGACTCTCCATGGGAAGATCAAATGGCAGCCTTGGCACGATTGCGCTCACTCTCCCTCACCGATAAACTCTTGCACAACATTATGGGCCACAACAGCATGCGCCTGCTCCATTAACACAACCCTGTGCCCTGCTCTCCTCCATCCTTTTTTGCTCAACCGGGTGTCATGGGCACACTCAGGACGGCTCTTAGGATAATCCGTCAAAAAATGGAGACCACGAGACTCCTTTCGTTGGAGGGCTGATTGAATAATTATCATTGAAATCAACGCTATATTACGAAGTTCTATCATATTAGGACTCACGAAATAATCACGATAGTGTTGTTCAATTTCTTGATATACCCCCTCTATCTGTTTTTGGGCCAATTGCAACCGTTTTATATTGCGCACAATTCCCACATAATTCCACATAATCCGCCTGATAAGATCCCAGTTATGGTGAATCAATATTTCCTCATTCAGAACTTTCGCCTCTCCAGCGCGCCAGGGTTCGATCTCAGGAGCGACCTGGCGAGAGAACTCTTGCCAATGATCGGCACAATACGACGCTGCTCGCTCTGCAAAAACCACTGCCTCCAGCAGGGAGTTGCTGGCCAGGCGATTTCCTCCGTGTAATCCGGTGCACGCCGTTTCTCCTAAGGCCAGCAAGCCGTCAATGGAGGTTTTTCCCCAGGTATCAGTTTCGACACCGCCGCAGGAATAGTGAGCCGCCGGTACCACTGGTATCAACTCCTTCGTTATATCAATCCCAAAACTGAAGCATCGAGTATATATCGTGGGAAATCTTTTTTTGATAAATGACGCACCCCTGTGCCTAATATCCAAAAAAACACAATCGGCCCCATTCACCTTCATCTCTGTATCTATGGCACGAGCCACCGTGTCGCGAGTCGCCAGATCCCTCCGATCATCATATTTTTCCATAAAAGGGCGACCATCCTTATCCACCAAAATGCCCCCCTCACCACGCACCGCTTCTGAAATTAAAAAATTCTTGGCCTTGGGATGATACAGACAGGTTGGATGAAACTGAATGAACTCCATATTGGCGATGACCGCTCCCGCCCTGAAGGCCATAGCCATACCATCTCCCGTGGCAATATCCGGATTACTTGTGTACAGATATACTTTTCCGGCCCCTCCCGTACATAAGGTCGTTATTCTCGCCGTGTAAGTTTCAACCTGCAAATTCTCATTTAGAACATAGGCCCCAGCACATCGTTGCTTCCCCGGAAACCGTTCTCCATAATTCACCATGAGAAGATCTATGGCTCGATGATTTTCCAGCACCCGAATATTCCCTTGTTCTTTCACACGGGCCACCAAAGCTCGCTCAATCTCCCTGCCAGTAAAATCATGGGCATGAGCAACCCTTCGCGCCGAATGGCCACCCTCTTGCCCCAAATCCAACCCCGATGAATCCCGGCTATTTTTTACAAAATCCACTCCAATGGCGATCAAATCGTGAACCCGGCTCGGCCCATTCTCAACCACCAATCGCACAACGCCTTCATGGCACAACCCGGCTCCACTCTTAATGGTGTCCTGAATATGATCCTCCAGGGTATCTGCAGGCGACAACACTGCCGCAATCCCACCCTGAGCGAGATTGGTTGCCGTATCAACCTCATTCTTTTTGGTTATAATGACCACAGAACCCAGAGAGGCTACGCGCAAAGCAAACGAAAGACCCGCTATCCCACTTCCCACAATCAAGAAGTCGCATTCCATATCCACCCACCATCTTCCCGCCAATGTTTCATGTGAAACATGTCAACTGCAACCTCAGAGACTTGCCCACAAAGAAATAGTCATAAAAAAGCAAAAATAAATATTTTTTTGTCGCCGATTTTTGTTGTTGAGAAAGGAAAATTGGTATAAAAACGATGAAATCACTAAAAAACTTAACCCAGAAGAGAGGGTGTCATGAAGAAAAAAAAGGGGGCTAAAGTCATCGCTATTGCCAACCAAAAAGGGGGGGTAGGAAAAACGACTTCCGCCGTAAACCTCTCAGCGGCACTG
>DYNG01000073.1 GCA_020721165.1 Desulfocapsa sulfexigens | reverse complement strand
CGAGTGATTATTGGTGTGTGGAATCCAACTCCCTTGGCAATGCGAATGACAGAAACTGCAATCCAATCTTGACAGAAATCTCATTCAATCCTAATAAAGGAGAAGTTATTGGTAGGACGACAGGGGCTTTGAGAAAGGAAAGTCTTTCCTCGTCTTCTGTTTGTTCCTCCCTTCTTTTTTTTGGGAACTTATTTGTTGTGGATACTCTTCTCTCTCGCATACAATCATCCGCCCGCCTTGTAATGAGGGGAGTAGCGAGTCGTTATGTCGTTCTGACCGCCTTCCTTTTTGCCTATACCTGGGGAATGAGTCTTGTTGGGGGGATGCCGCCGCTGCGGCACTTCTGCCGCCTTGAACTTCCGCTGCTGTTGGCTGTTTACTATTATCTCAACCGCTTGACGCGCCCCTCACGATGGCAGGCCCTGATTACCGCCTTGCCCATTATCTTTGCCTATGTTGTTTTTGATATGGTCTTTTTCCAGTTCGGCAGGTTCCTGAGAATTATTGAGATCAAGGAACTGCCCGAACTTATGGCCGTCCTGCCCTTATGGACGCTCGCTGTCATTATTGTGGGGGCGGGAGTGGCCGTTGTCATTTTTATCCGCTCCCTGCGATTCAAACTGGATCGGCCCGCCATAATCGGGGCCTTGCTGCTCCTGGCCCTGATCCTGAGTGTGGAAATAAAACCGGATTCTTTTCTCTATGCCTTTGACAAAACGCAACGGGAGGTGACAGTCTGGTCTGATATCCAGAGCGCCGAGGATAATGGCCGGGTCTGGATGATGCTCTACCACGAGGCGAAGCGCAGGTCGAATGCCTTGAAAATGGTGGACTTTCAGGCAAATCCGGTCTTTATGAAGAAAATGGATGAGGTGGCGTCCCTGGTCAAGGCCCAGGAAAAGAAAAGAAATGTCCATCTGCTCGTGCTGGAAAGTTTTCTTGATCCGACCCTGTTTGGTGCGCTCTCTTTCTCTCAACATCCTGTACATCCTGACTTTGACAAGATTTTCAAAAACCGGGGCTCATATTCCATATCCCCGGTATTTGCCGGGGGGACGGCCCAGGCAGAATTTGAGGTGTTGTCCGGGGCGCCGGCCCTGGAGAAATTTTCAGGGATAGAATTTAATGTCTTTACCGGCGCCGAGACTCATTGTCTGCCCTCCTTGCTGAACAAGGCCGGTTACCACACCATCGCTACCAACGCCTATAAACCGGACTTTTTTAATTACATTAATGCCTACCAGGGGGCCGGTTTTCAGCACAGTTATTACCCCAGGGAATACGCCAAAGGCCGTGAGACCTATTTTTCCACTGGGGATGTCAGCGGTGAGAAATATATGTTTGATGGCGATTTGTTGCGGCAAAATCTTGCCTATATCAGCCAATGGAAGAAAAACAATCCAGGCGCGCCTATTTTTAATTATATCATGAGTATTTACGGTCATTATCCCTATCTTGTTAATACCGAAAAACGACCGCTCATCATTGAGGTCAAAGGGGTTGCCAAAAATGAGTTTCTGGATCATACCGTCAACCAGTATTATTACCGAACCGAGGCCCTGGCTGAATTTGTCAATGGCATCAAACTCGTTGACCCCGAAAGCCTGGTGATCCTCATCAGCGATCATCTACCCGGTCTCTTCGATGCCAACACCTTTGAGAAATTGAAGTATGCCGACGGGGCGGAAGATCGTCTGCATCTGAATCGGGTTTTTTTTCTGGAAAATGGCCAGGCCGTTCAGTATGATACCATTCATCATTATGATATCCCCGACATCATCATGAACTATCTCACAGACGGAAGCTACTGCGACACCCAGGTCTGTCAATTCAAAAGCCCGAAAAAACAGGTGACAGGAGTTGGCCATGATGATGCGTATATGGCCATTATGGCCAATGCCATGAAATAAAAAAAGGAGATCGTGTGCATAGTTATGCTTCCATTCTCATGACGGCCTGGCTGATCTTTCTGCCGGGCCGTGTTTTTTCTGCCACCGTTGAAAACCGGCCGATGACCGCCACGGGGATTGTGGAGGGCACCCCGCAACCCCGTAATTTTTTTGTACAAGGGACGAGAATTATTGAGGCCGCAAGCCACAAACCCTTGTTTTTCAAGGGAATTGGCTATTCGCCCTATCTCCAGGGCGAGACCCCCATGCAGGGCGCCCCGCCTGGCAATGATGGCCGGTATGAAGAGCATCTCGGGCTGATGAAAGGGCTGAATGTCAACTATCTTCATGTCTTTCCCATGCAGATGCCAGCGAAATTCTTTGCGGCCCTGGACCAGACCGACTTCCTCTACGGCCAGGATATCTGGGTTTGTCCCTACGAAGAGGATTTTCTGGCCGAACCCTTTATCGCCAAGACCCTGGCGACAATCAAGGCCGCCATTGACCATGCCTATCAGGTGGGACGGCCTGACCGGTTGGTTCTCTTTTCCATTGGCGATGAATTGCAACCGGAGGCGATGGTTCGTACCAATACCCGTCATCCAGAGGTGCGCAATTACCACGGCAAACACCTGAGCGTCGGCGACCGGACGCCCTCGGAAATCGCCATTGCCCGCCTCATGGATATGGCAATGGACTACGAACTGACCCGTTACGGGCAGCGGCACCTCTATTGTCATACCAGCTTTACCCATATCGGCCCCCTGACGAACCGGCCCGATCTTGAAGTGCCCAGGGAACACGCGCTCACCCCGGATCTTGGCGATCTGATCTGCCTCAATGTTTATTCGTATGCCCGTGGAGTGCGCACCTCGCCGCCCGGTTCAGTCACCGGCTCCAGTTATCAGGGCTATCTTGAGGAATTGACCGCGCAAAGCAAGAAGCCGGTGTTTATCACCCAGGTCGGGCTGTCCACCTCCCCCTTTGAACCGAAATCGTGGGTGCCAGGCTTTGGCGGGCACAAGGTAGAAGTCGTGCCGACGGCCTTTTCCGCCATCTGGCAGGATATCAACAGCGCCAGGGGCCGTGAGAAAATCTGCGGGGTGGCCTTTTTTGAACTACACGATGAATGGTGGAAAAGCGGGGAGGATGCGGCGGATTCATCCCGCCATGACCGGGAAGACCCCGAAGAGTGGTTCGGGATTTACGAGATTGGCCAGGATCAACGACTGCTGCCCAAGGGGAAAATTCCCGAGACCATCAGGGGCCTGTATCAATGAACAATTCAGCAGGGGAAGATGAGGGTGCAGGTATTTTGCTGATCTGACGAGGATTCAATCATCAAGTCTCCGCCAATATTATGCAGGAATTCCTGGCACAATTGCACGGCCAGCCAGCATTGTGAGGATACTTCATTGTCCGAATCCTGTCCGGTTGCTGATGGTTGCCAGGGGATGCCAAAATCCTGGAGGTGAACCTGTATCCGGTTCTGGGTCGGTTGAGGATTTTCCGAGGAATCGTGAGCCAGGGGAAGCGCCGTGGCGTTTATGAGAATGTTCTTGTGTTCATGTCTGCCGCTGGGATATTTCGCCCCAATTCTGATGCGGCTCTTGTGAAGCAGTGAAAGCATAACCATTTGCAGATCTTTCCCTCTTGTGGAAATCATGGGTAATCCTGGGGCGATGCTGACATGCAGTTCAATTCCTTCTGTTTTCATTTGTCCTTTGCTTAATATTTCAATTGGTTGGATGAGTTCTGAGAAGGAATAGGGGCGGTTGTCTCCCTTGGTATCACCCATAATTTTCTGGAGTTCCACGGCCAGAGCGGAAATCTTTTTTTCAGCCAGCAGCAACTTTTCCAACAGGGCTTTCGACTCTGTGCCTTGAGTCGAATCATCACTTAAATCCAGCAGGGCCTGACTGTAATTGATGGCCCCATTGGAGAGGTTGGTGAGTTCGTGAGCCAGGCCAGTGGTCAGATGGCCAATGGCGGCGAATCGGAACATGCTGGACAGGGAAATCAACGATGGACTGTTGTTTATCCCGCATTGCCCGCTCATGTTACTCTCCGCTTGTTGCTGTCTGTTCTGGGAAAGATGATCAATGAGGGTGGAGATACTTGCCTGTTCGTTGAGTTGCAGGATGGGTCTGGCGAGAAATCTGTTGACCAGAAAAAAAAGGATGCTGATAACCGAAAGCGCCAGGGCCAGGAAACCGGCCAGGGTGGTATGCAGACCAAGAAGCAATCCTTGCGTGTAGGTCGTAATTCCTTGATGAAACTGGCTGATTCGTCCATCCAAGGCTCGCAGCATCCCTATGGTTGAGGTTAATTGTTCAGAGGTGGGCGTTTCCGTGCTTTGCTGTATGGTCCGCAATTTGACCACCAGTCCCACCAGATCGCTCTGGCTGATAAATCCCTGCCTGTACTGCTCTGGAATGAGTACATCGTCCACAATGGCGGCAATGTCATTCTCCAGCGCCCCTATTTCATCGTTAATGTCCTTGAATTGCAGAGTTCTTTTGACAATAAGGGTTTCATTGACGATCTCCTGAATGGTGCTGAATTGAAAAAGAAGTCGTCTGCTGGCTGCGACCACCTTATCGCAATGCTGGTAGAGAAGATATTGCTTGATTCCTAAAAGAGTGACTGTCAGTAACAGCAGAATGGCAAGACCAGCGCCCAGAAAAAACGACTTTCTGAGGGGCAGCCCGAGAAGAAGTTTTTGAATCAAGCCTGTTTCAGTGCGTGAGGGCATGATCGCTATCCTTGTGTTTTCAGTCTTGCCTCAAGAGCCGACAAGCCCGCGAAATATTTCGAGGGCTTGTCGGCCTGGGACTTATTTTTCACCCTTCCATGTGTAAACTATGGGCAGGCGGTAAACAATGAAACGGTAGGTCAAAAAGTAAAGGGAGTAAATGGTAATGGTGATCCACACCTCTTTCCAGTGCGGGATTTCCTGGTAGAGTTGCCAGTTAAAGCAGATCAGGGCCGTGTTCAGACGATTCCAGATGATGCCGAGAACTGCGATCCAGGCGGCAAAGCGAACCAGGCCGGCGCTGTTATTTCTTACTCCGAAGGCAAACATGAACATGGGCAGAATCACGCCCGCACCCAATTCCAGCATGTAGTAACTGCCCCAGCCGGTGAGCAGGTAATCCCATTCCTGATCGTGGGCCACGGCCACAATCTTGATGACCAGATAGGTGATCATGGCCAGGGAACATCCCTTCCCCAATTTAACCGTAATATCATCCAAAGAGTTCTTGAAGGTATCATCACAACGCCAGCCAGCAAAATTCCGGATTAAGGTTGAGGAGACAATGACCATGGACAGGCCGGCAAAGATGGAAGAACAGAAAAAATGGATCCATTGAAAATTTGCTGAAAACCAGAGGGGATGAACCTTGCCAGGCGCGTAGGTAAAGAGCGCGCCCAAGGCTCCCTGATGGAGGGTGGAGAGGATGATGCCGGCAATGGTCAGACCCAGCACCATCTTACGGATAACCCGTTTGCCCTTGAGCCAGCCTATCCATTCAAAAAAGGCGGGCAGGACTTCGGCAATCTGCACCGAAAGATAAGTCGCCACATGCCAGGCCACCAGAAAGAGCACGGCTGCCGGTCCCAGGGAGACAAACATGGGATAGGGCAGACGCCACCACATTCCCAGATCAACCTCAAGAAAGAGTACGGCAAAGAAATACCCCAGCAGGCCATTGAGCAGGGCGAGGCGCTCAATGGGATGAAAATCCTTGCGGCCAAAGAGTTCGCAGGTGGTGCCCAGCATGAAGCCGGAGGCGGAAAGCGGCACCATGCCAAAGAGCCCAAATCCCA
>DYNG01000072.1 GCA_020721165.1 Desulfocapsa sulfexigens | reverse complement strand
GTTGGCCAGGGCCTTCTTGATTCGGGTCATGCCCTCCTTGATAACCTCCATGGAGGTGGCGAAGGAGAAGCGGACGAAGGCGTCAGCACCGAAGGCGGCGCCGGGCACAGAGGCGACCTGGGCTTCGTCGAGGAAATAGTCGGCGAGATCAACCGAGTTGGCTATGACTTTGCCCTTGAAGGATTTACCAAAGTAGGCTGAAAAATTGGGGAAAACATAAAAGGCCCCTTTGGGATTCACGCAACTCACCCCTTCAATGGAGCGGAGGTCGGCGACAAAGAAATCGCGGCGGGGGAGGAAGGCCTTGAGCATGGTGGCGGGGAAGTCCTGGGGGCCAGTAACGGCAGCCAGGGCCGCTTTCTGGGAGATGGATGAGGGGTTGGAGGTGGATTGCCCCTGGATCTTATTCATGGCGGCAATAATATGCTTGGGGCCAATCGTCCAGCCGATGCGCCAGCCGGTCATGGCAAAGGACTTGGAGACGCCATTGAGGATCAGGGTCTGGCCTTTGAGCCGCTCATCAATGTCCAGGATATGGGGCAACTTCTCATCCTCGTAGGTGATGGTCTCATAAATATCATCGGTGATAATCAGCCAGCCATTTTCCAGGGCCATAGCAGCAATGGACTGGAGGGCCTCAACGGAGAAGATCGAGCCGGTCGGGTTGGAGGGGGAGTTGATGATGATGGCCCGAGTCTTGCCTGTGGCGTATTTTTTGAGCATTTCAGGTTTGAGGTCAAAATCGTCCTCTTCGCGCAGGGGAACCAGAACCGGAACGCCGCCGGCCAATTGGACCATCGGGGGATAGGAAACCCAGTAGGGAGTCGGGATCAGCACCTCATCACCGGGGTTGATTACCGCTTGAAACGAATTGTACAGACCGTGCTTGCCACCACAGGCGATCTGCACTTCATCCACGGTGTATGCCCAGCCTCTATCCTGCAAAACCCGTTGGCGAACGGCTTCGCGCAACTCTGGCATGCCGGGAACCGCCGTATAGCGGGTAAATCCTTCATCAATCGCCTTTTTTCCGGCCTCACAGACGAGGGCGGGGGTGTCAAAGTCAGGTTCGCCCACGCTGAAATTAAGAATGTCAGCGCCCGCCGCCTTGAGGGCCTTGGCCTTGGCATTTACGGCCAGGGTGGGAGAGGGTTTGATATTGGTCACGCGGTCGGCCAGGGTGATGATGGGAGAACTCATGGTGGTATCCTGTCATAAAGTTGAGGGAAGAATCGGAGATTTTGTCAATTTTCATGCGTGTTGTCTGCAAGACTCACGAACAATTGTCTACTTGTTTCGTTCTTTTTTGGCAATAGGAAAAAGTGCGGTCTGCTGAGGGAAAACCAGACGATACCCTCAATAGAGGACTGATTCAAGCGTCAAGCCGTGCGCCGGTGCGGTTGTCTTGGCGGCCTTGCGATTTCTGGCCTGGATGATAGCGGCAAACTCGGGGCAAGAACATCGTCCCTGACCAACAACAATCAGGGTTCCCACCAGATTGCGCACCTGATGGCGTAAAAAACCATCCCCGGTGAATTGAAACTGGTAGGTATCGGTCCCAATCTGCTTTAGTGTCGCTTGGGTCAGGGTGCGAACGGAGCCTCGTTCGCCGGGGCGGTTGGGGTCACGGGAGCCGGAGGCTTCAAAGCTGGCAAAATCATGGGCGCCGATAATCAGTTCCAGGCAGGGAAGGATGTCTTCGGGATGGGGAAAGAAAGGCAGGTGCAGGGCATAGAGACGATGCAGGGGCGATTGAACCTGGCCGGTAAACAGGGTGTAGGAGTAGGTTTTGGCCTGGGCCGAGAAGCGGGCATGGAACTCAGGGGTTTCTTCGCTGGCATCAAGGATACGAATGGCGAGGGGGAGAAGGCTGTTGAGGCCCCTGACCAGAGCGGTTGTGGCGATGGGGGAGGGGGTATGGAAATTGGCAACCATGCCCAGGGCGTGGACACCGGCATCGGTTCTGCCGGCTCCGTGCAAGGTAATGGCATGATTGCAAAGAAGCCGCAGCCGCTCTTCGATTTCCTGCTGGATGGTGGGGGCGTGTTTTTGTCGCTGCCAGCCGGAAAAATCAGTGCCGTCAAAGGCGATGGTGAGTTTGAGGTTGCGCATGGCCATGATCTGATCAGATCAAAGCAACCATTGCATTCCGGGTGCCGTGAAAATGGTCATTTCGCTCAACTTCATCGTCGCTCTCAAAATTTTATCCTTGGCATATCCGCTATATGCCTGCGGTAAAAATTCTTTCGCACACCTTGATATTGCACGAAAATCCCCATTTACCAAGATACCCTTACGGGAAAAACGGGGCCGATTCAAGGCCGGTGGTTTCAGCAAATCCGCAGACAAGATTCATATTTTGCACGGCCTGACCAGCGGCTCCCTTGACGATATTGTCAATGGCGGACATAACGATGATGCGGCCGGTGCGCTGGTCAATCTTGAAGCCAAGGTCGCAGAAGTTCGAGCCGCGCACAAATTGGGTGGCGGGAAAGCTGTTGCCGGGCAATACCCGTACAAATGGCTCCTGAGCGTAGGCCGTTTCGTAGAGCTGGGCTATCTCCTCCTCCTGGACGCCAGGCTGAAGCCGGGCATAGATGGTGCTGAGGATGCCACGAGAGATGGGCAGCAGATGCGGGGTAAAGGAGATGCGCACTGGTTCTGATAAAAAGACATTGATTTCCTGCTCAATTTCGGGCAGATGACGATGAGCGCCCCCCACCTTGTAGGGCCGGAAGCCGTCGGCCACTTCGCAGAACAGCGAGCCAACCGCTGCCGCCCGGCCAGCGCCTGATGTGCCTGACTTTGAATCGGCAATAATCGTGGCCGGATCAATGATCCCGGCCCGTAACAAGGGGGCCAGCCCCAGAATAATGGAGGTGGGGTAGCAGCCGGGATTGGCCACCAGGCGGCTGGTTTTAATTTTATCCCGATACAGTTCGGGCAGGCCATAGACGGCTTCAGGGATCAGTTCGGGCGAACTGTGCTGTTGATACCACTCCTCATAGACGGCGACGACGCGCAGACGAAAATCGGCGGAGAGGTCAACCACCTTTTTCCCGGCCGATAAGAGCTTGGGGACAATATCCATCGCTGTTTTATGAGGAACAGCGGTAAAAAAGAAATCGGCCCGCTCGCACAACTCATCAATGCTGAGATTTTCGCAGAGAAGAGCGGTTTTCTGCCGCAGATTGGGAAAGACCTGGGCCAGCGGCTGGCCTGCATATTGTCGGGAAGTGGCGGCGGTCAGCCGGACTTGCGGATGGTTGCAGAGAATGCGGGCCAGTTCAACGCCAGTGTAGCCGGAGGCGCCGATAATCGCGACATTGATCATGATGAATACTCCTTTGCACTGTTGCCAGAATGGGTTTGATGGCGCACATCCTTGAAAGACAAAAAGGGGATAACAGATTTTCTGTTATCCCCTTGCCTGTGTTGCCTGTGTGCACTCCGAGCGTTTTTTGAAAAAACGCAAAGAGTGACCGCCAAAAAAAGAATTATCGTTTTGAGAACTGGAACTTGGCCCGAGCGCCTTTCTGACCATATTTCTTCCGCTCTTTCATCCGAGGGTCGCGGGTCAGCAGGCCGGATTTCTTCAGGGGCAGACGGTTATCGGGAGTAACGAGCAGCAGGGCTCGGGAAATGCCGTGCGTGAGAGCGTCCACCTGAGAAGATTTGCCGCCCCCTTTGAGGGTGGCGACGACATCATAGCCATTGGCATTGTCGGTGACCTTGAAGGGCTTTTCGATCTTGTAGGTCTTGAAGGTGCCGCCAAAATAGTCATCGGCGCTGAGGCTGTTGACGATAACTTTGCCGGTGCCGGGTTGAATCCATACCCTGGCGATGGCGGTTTTTCTTTTTCCGGTGGCATAAAAACGATTGTCGGCCATTCTCTCTTTCTCCGCGAAAGGTTAAAAAATTAATTCAGCAGGCATCTGAGCGGCATGGGGATGCTCGTTGCCCACATAGATTTTCAGTTTTGTCAGTTGCTGGGCACCAATTTTGTTCTTGGGCAACATTCCTTTGACCGCCTTCAGGATCAGGTCGGTGGGATGCGTCTCCATCAGTTTTTTGGCGCTCTGCTCTTTGATGCCACCCATGTAGCCGGTATGACGATAGTATTTCTTATCATCCCACTTGTTGCCAGTCAGTTGAATCTTTTCGGCATTGGTGATGATAATGAAATCCCCGTTGTCAATAAAGGTAGAAAATGTCGGTTTATGTTTCCCTCGTAAGCGGGAGGCGACTTCTGATGCCAAACGGCCCAGAATTTTGCCATCGGCATTGACGACGAACCAATTTTTTTCGATCTCGTTGACTGGAGCCAGATAGGTTTTCATGGTATTCCTTGCAATTCGTGTGGGTGCGGCAATGAATAAAAAAAGGTTCGATTGGTGTCGAACCTTTTACAATCTGTAGTGGAGCGGGAAACGAGATTCGAACTCGCGACTTCAACCTTGGCAAGGTTGCACTCTACCACTGAGTTACTCCCGCTCATTGTTTCTGAAATAAAAACCAAAGCACACTACCAAGACCGCATCCTCTTTGTCAATAAAAAATTAGCAGGTTTCGGTGGGGTGGTGTAAAAAAAGAGCGGGAACGAAAAAGATATGGCCCTCATTCGAGAATATATGATATGAAGAGATGATGATGAATCTTGCCAGTGTGGAAACGACGGCGGGTTTCAACGGTCTTCTTGGACAAAGGGTTTTTTTATGGATACTCATGAACAACGAACCGGTCGTGTGAATCGGATTACCCGGGAAACAGATATTCAACTGTCTCTGGTTCTGGATGGTTGCGGACGGGCCTCCATTGATACGGCCGTTCCCTTTCTTGATCACATGCTGACCCTGTTTGCGGTGCATGGTTTTTTTGATCTGGAGGTTGCGGCTACCGGTGATGTGGCGGTTGATGACCATCATACCGTTGAGGACATTGGCATCTGTCTGGGGCAGGCCTTTGCCGGAGCCCTGGGGGATAAAGGCGGGATCTGCCGTTATGGTCTGAGCTACCTGCCGATGGATGAAACCCTGGCGCGGGTGGTGGTGGATGTCTCGAATCGTCCGTTTCTGCACTTTGCCGTTCCGATTCCCGATCAGAAGGTGGGCTCATTTGATACGGCCCTGGCACAGGAGTTTATGCGGGCCTTCGCGCAGCATGCCGGGGTGACGGTGCATATTGATCTGCTCCACGGTGAGAACAGTCATCACATTCTGGAGGCGATTTTTAAGGGGCTGGCGCGAGCGATGAATCAGGCCGTGGCCGTCAGTGGTCGGGATGGGGCCTTGTCTTCCAAGGGTGTTTTGTGATTTTTTCCTGTTTTTTTAGTTGTTGCGTTTCTTTCATTCAAACGAGAGGTTGATCGTGAAAAAAGTAAATGGTCTGCATCAGATTGCCGGTATGCTGGTTTTCGTGTGTGTGTGTGCGCTGGCTCTTGCCGGATGCTCTGGTCTGGGTTTGGGGCAGCCCGAGGAAAAGGCCAAAAGCCGACAAACCCTGACGGGAATTGTGGTGATGCCGACTGTGATCGCCAAAGAGTCTGTGAATAAAGGGCAGGGGGAGGTGACTCCTGCCAGTGTCGCCGCCCTGGTTGATGGCGTCCTTGCCGCTGAATTGGGGGGCAAGGAGCAGATTCGTCTGGTCACCGAGGCCCGTCTTGACAGCCTGTTGCCCAGCGCTGCGGGCGGACGACTGGCCCAGATGCAGACCCTTGGCGCCAAGCTCAAGGCCAATGCGGTTCTTGATGTCAAAGTTACCCGGTATCAGGAGCGGGATGGCG
>DYNG01000071.1 GCA_020721165.1 Desulfocapsa sulfexigens | reverse complement strand
GGAGGCCGGTTATCCCGCTCTCCTGAACTGGCGGGATCAGATGATGCGTGACCACCAGGGCCTTTTTATTCACGGTTTTGGTTGGGAGGGAATTGGGGTCAATGACATGATAAAACAGGCCGCCCGGGTGGCTCAGTCAATCGGCGATACGACCAGCGCCCGGCCCGAACAGGCCCCGGTCAAAGGCGTTTATTTTTGATGAAGGCCCGCGCTGGAAGGAATTTTTTCGGGCCCCTTCCCCCTTATTGCCAAAAAGAAAAAAACCAAATCCCCGGCGCCGCCCCCTTGACACCAGGGGTGATGATGTGTGATATTTCTATTGTTCTCTTCATGTCGTGCAGGAAAAGGCCCTTCATTTCTTCAGCAACGCCCTGAAAATATGGATACAAGCATTGCCGGGATAAACGCCCGCGATCTCTTTCCCGACCTTTTTTCTGACCCAAAAAAGGAGAAGACAGATCACGGCCCCCCGCCTCCCCTTCCACCACCACCCCCGCCTGACACCAGTTGGCTTGCCACGGGTATCAGAGAAGCTGACCCCCATCAGAAATCTGACCAGCTCCGGGCACTAGTGGTGGTGAGAACCGTTCATACTCGAGTAATCGCCCAACAGGTTCTTGAAAAGATGGGGTACGCCGTTGACACTCCGCTGTCAGAAGACCAGGCTCTCCAGAATCTGCAACTGACTCAGTATCAGATAATCATTTGCGAAGCGGCGCCCACACTCAATGAGGTTCGTCTTTACATCGGCAGGCTTAGCTCGGCCCGGAGGAGAAGAATCTTTTACACCATCATCGGCTTTCAACTGCAGACCCTCTACAACCTTGAAGCCCTTGCCCTGAGCGCGAACCTGGTGGTTAATAACCGTGATCTGAATAAGCTGGAAGCTATTTTACGCACAGGCCTGCACGACTATGAAGACCTCTTTGGCCCCCTTCTCGATTGTCTCAACGGCAGCACCTCTTCTCTGTGAAGTCGTCCATCCTTTTCTTCCTTATAGAAACGACATACAGTAAGAGTGCGAAAAAAACACGAACAATCATGGGGCCGATCATACCGACAATATGAGAGGAGAAGAGAATGGGCAGACGACCGGGACACATTGAATGCGGCCAAGCTTCAGGCCATCCGAAGGACACTGTCAGGCGGGCTGCTGATGAAGAAATCTGGTTAGCAGTTGTTGGGAGGTCAGCCCGAACTTCTTTGCTTCACCATACGAGGCAATCACATCATCCGTCTTGGATAAATCTATCGTGTGGGCTTTAATTCGTTCCTGCTTCTTCTCATCATAAAAAATCTGCACCACCGGTCGCATCATCACATCGGTCGAGCCAACGACCACCCCGCTGGTGCCATTGGCCAGAACCACCGGGGTACCGACCGGATAGATGCCGACCGACTGGATAAAATCGCCAGCAATATCCTGATGAAAAAATGTTCCTCTTGCCTCATATATCTCCCGCAATCCCGCCACTTGTTCCATCGCCGGCTTATAGCACCGCTCAGAGGTCATGGCATCAAAGACATCACACACCGCCGTCAACTGGGCGGCGTGACTGATGGCATCCCCTTTTAATCCATGAGGATATCCGCTACCATCATATCGTTCATGATGGTGCAGGGCGATATCGTAGCATTCTATGGGCAGACCTCGCACTTTGGCCAGCAGATTCGCCGAATATTCGGCGTGTCGTCGCATTTCAACAAATTCTTCTTCACTGAGCTGGGCCGGTTTCGTTAAGAGTTCCTGAGGGACAACGGCCTTGCCGATATCATGAAACAGGGCCCCAACCGCCAGATCCAATATCTTTGATTCCGACATCTGACAATAAGAACAAAGATTGATGACAAGTGAACTTACACTTATGGAATGCTGCATCGTATATTCATCTTTTGTCCGAATACGGGAGAGCAGCAATAAGGCATCCCGGTTCTGACGAATGGATGTGTACATTCTGTTGGTAAGCTCGTAGGAAGAACTGATATCAGGAGTTTTTCCCTCCTGTACATCCCGAGCAACCCGCTGCAACAGTTGTTCAGCGTCCTGCGTAATCTGTTTTGCTGTGTTCAGCTCCTGTGCCAGTGGAACCTGCGGCCTGCTCAGCAAACGATCTTTCGGCTTCTGTTCCCCTATCTCTTTTTTCACCGTCGTCCGACTTTCCGATCTCTTGACATCAAGCCCTTTGTCGGTATCAATAAAGACTTCCCTGATCTTCCACGATTTCAGAATCGTTATGACATTTTCATCTTTAATAAAGTCCGGCTCCATATAGATGATTCCATCATTCCACTGACAGTTAAAATCATGGATATAAACGCCAACCCTGAGATCTTCGACTTTCACTTTTTTTATCATAATGACCTTCTGCTCATGAGTACACCCGGACAAAGAAAGGCGGAGGTTCTCTCCTGGCGAGTCCCCCGTTCACATTTGACGAAAAAAAATCATCGCAAACGCATTATACTCATTTTTTTCCGCAAAAGAACAAAAACAGCTAAAAAAAATGAGTTGCTCATCCTCTTGGTGAAAACCGCTCGTCCGCTTTCCCCGATCACAACACAGGGGAAAATATGCCCCCACCCCGACCCATCGCCACGACACCCCAGTTTCAAGAACCACAACTGTCATCCTGGCGTTTAAAAAGTTGCCACGATAAAAACTGTATTGTTTTTATCGTGGTTCATCATTATAGATTATGGACAACAGTCAACATTATGATAACAATTCTTAACGATAAAACTCATGAAAGATAAAAATCCCCTCTGGAGTTTTTTTGCCTCGGTAAAGCTGGCCCTGTTCACCCTCTTCATTCTGGCCACCACCTCGATTATTGGCACCATTATTCCCCAGAAAGAAACGGCCCAATGGTACAGTGAAAAATATGGCGAGGCGGCGGCCAATCTGTTTCAAGTGCTCGCCATCACCCCAGACATGTACAGCTCGGTCTGGTTTCTCGCTCTTTTGGGGTTGCTTTGCCTCAATCTGATTGTCTGCAGTATTGACCGATTTCCCGGGGTCTGGCGGCAGATTACCGCCAACAATCTCGAGACGCCTGTGCATCGCCTGGAGAAAATGAGCCCTCAATACACCTGGCAATCCAATGAATCGGCGGAAATCACGGCCTCCAGTCTCAAAAGCTCCCTGCGAGGTCTGGGCTGGAAAACCGAAGAGCAAACCAGCGCCGAGGGGATCCTGCTCTTTGCCCAGAAAGGGGCCATGAGCCGAACCGGCGTCTATATTGTTCATACCTCCATTCTGGTCATCTTTGCCGGCGCCATCATTGGGGCCCTGCTGGGATTCAAGGCCAGTGTCATGCTGCCTGAAACCAGAAGCACCGACAAGGTCTATCCCTTTGAAGGGCAGGCCCCCATCAATCTAGGCTTTGAGGTTCGTTGCGACCGTTTCGATATCGAGTTTTATGAGAATGGCATGCCGAAAACCTACCGCTCACGACTAACCCTTCTTGAAGACGGAAAGGCCGTTGCCGGATATGAGGAGAAAGAGGTTGTGGTGAATGGCCCTCTCCGCTACAAGGGTATTTCCTTTTATCAGTCCAGCTATGAACCGTATCAGGAATTTTTGGTCACGGTTACCAACAAGAAAAGCGGCCTGACCGAAACAGCGATTATTCCCTACCAGCAACAGCACAACTCAGAAACAAGCGGACTCCGATATGGCGTCATCAATGCCGAAACCCGTGGCCAATCCGTGAGTAGAGCCAAGATTTGGTTTGCCGATGACGACGGAGAGCCATCTCTGTTCTGGCTGGATGACGGAAAACAGGCCACGGTTGAACGAAGCAAAAGCAATTACACCGTCGCCGTCAAACAGATGTATGCCACCGGCCTGCAAGTGGCTCGCGATCCCGGAGTCTGGACGGTCTATATTGGCTGCGGCTTGATGATTCTGGGGCTCATGGTCGCCTTTTTCATGTCACATCGTCGAATCTGGCTGTTTATTAGTGAAACTTCAGGCCAGACAAGTTCCATTCTTATGACTGGACACAGCAATAAAAACAAGGCGGGATTTGAAAAAACCTTCCAGGCCCTGACCCAGGCAATACAGCCAAGGTCATAATCCGGCTTAACCGCAACACCACGGAGTTAATGGTATGGACAGTTCACAGCTCATTGGCATCACCACCTTTACCTATCTTTTCTCAACTATTCTCTATGCCGCCCTCTTCATCTTCAAGGCTGGTCGTCTGGGGCCGGTAGCGACAATTTTCACTCTTGTCGCCTTTCTGGTACAGACGGCTGGCATTGGCCTGCGCTGGCTGGAGTCCTATCAGATGGGCATGGGGCGGGCCCCCTTGACCAACATGTACGAGTCCGTCGTCTTTTTTGCCTGGACTATTATTTTTATCTATCTGATTATTGAATGGAAGTTTAAAACCAGGATTATCGGCGCCTTTGCCGTGCCCTTTGCCTTTCTCGCCATGGCCTATGCCTCCTTTGCAACTGGCATCAGCAAGGAGATCACTCCCCTGATTCCGGCCCTGCAATCCAACTGGCTGATCGCCCATGTTGTCACCTGCTTCATCGGCTATGCCGCCTTTGCAGTGGCTGCCGGTCTGGGCATTATGTATCTGATGAAAAATACCAGTGAAACGCGGCAAACCACTAACGACAGCAGCCTGCTCGGCTCCCTGCCTCCTTTGAA
Source organism: Desulfocapsa sulfexigens (assembly GCA_020721165.1). Classification (GTDB taxonomy): domain Bacteria; phylum Desulfobacterota; class Desulfobulbia; order Desulfobulbales; family Desulfocapsaceae; genus UBA2270. The sequence continues at coordinate 1,125 of DYNG01000071.1, read as the reverse complement.
AACGCTTGATGACATTACCCACAAAACCATGGTCTTTGGTTTTCTCTGGCTCTCCATCGGGATCATCACCGGCGCCATCTGGGCCAATTCGGCCTGGGGAACCTACTGGAGCTGGGATCCCAAAGAAACCTGGTCCCTGATCACCTGGTTTCTTTATGCCATCACCCTTCATGCCCGCTATACGAGGGGGTGGGGTGGCACTCGTATTGCCTGGCTGGCCATTTTTGGCTTTGTGTCGGTGATTTTTACCTATTATGGCGTCAATTTCCTGCTGGCTGGTCTGCACAGCTATGGTTCCAATTAGACAAGCTCGTCTCCCGTATCAGGATACAGGGCGACAAAAAACTAAATAAATCATCGCATTACCTTCTCTTTTTATCACAGAAGAAAACTATTATTGATTCCTTGACAAAGAAAAAAGAAGCAGTTATACAGAGTCCAGCTTGTTGGAGAAAGACTTTCTTCAAGGAACGCTGGTCACAAGGTCTTTGTCAATGCTGTTTCATTTCTACAAAGAGGGGAATAATGATGAAAAAAACTGTAATTTATGCCTTTGCCTTAACGCTGGCTATCGGGTTTACCACAAATGTCATGGCCGCCGACAAGGGGCCTGCGGACATTACTCTGCAAGCCACCAAAGATGCGGCTCCGAAACCAAAACCAGCTGCTTTCCCCCATGCCAAACATCAGGCGACACTGGCCTGCGGCGATTGTCATCATGGCAAGGACGCCGCCGGCAAACAGGTGCCTTACGCTGAAGGTCAGAAAATTGAAAAATGCGAAACCTGTCATAACAAGGCCGCCGGCATTACCAATGCCAAGGTTGCCACCTTCAAAGATGCCGCCCATACCAAGTGCCAGGGATGCCATAAGGATAAAAAGGCTGGCCCCACCAAGTGTGATGGCTGTCATAAATAAATAGCCTGCCAGTTCTCAGGCCATAAAAAAAGGCCGTCTTGAAAAAGACGGCCTTTTTTTATGGTGCTCCACAAACGATCTTTTCTGGATCAGCCCATTTCACACCAATTCTCAATAACATGAGCTCGTTATTGGCGGCGCGGTGCGACTCCGCATGCTGGCCCCGAAGCGGTAGGCGTCGGGGCTGCTCCTGGAATCTTTGAGCCC
>DYNG01000070.1 GCA_020721165.1 Desulfocapsa sulfexigens | reverse complement strand
TTTTTCCCCGTACAAGATCCCGAACCTGATACGAATGAATCGTGCCAAGTCCAATTGCGACCGGATAAGGAAGTCTGAAGTTGCATTCAAGCCAATACCTTCGTCGCCATTCGCTTGTCTTCTCGGTCTTGAATTGAATGCGACTGATAACCATTTGTGAGGTTGCAGGCAATTTAGCACGAAACGAACGCTCATGAAAGCCTTTTTCCTTTTTGCCCTCCACCTTGTCCGCAATCCAGATCCTTCGATATTGGCGCTGGATACGGGCCGGAATCAGGCCCCTTGCGCGAATTCATCCCCTTGCCCGGATCTTGCCGAGTCATCGCGCAAACCCCGTGAAATCAGCAGTCTTTACCTCCTTTATCACCAATATCTGTCCCGCCTTGCCGCCTTTTTCCTTGCACAGAATGGCGATACAGGGTAAATCTGCGCTGTTCTTTGTATTTTTCCGCCTTTGTAATTTTCCTCCTTGTGCCGTCTTGACAGGGGTCAATTCATTTCCCGAGCCTGTTCCCATGCTGCAAATTCTCCGTAACAAAGCCCAATCAACCATTATTCAGGCCCTGGTTCTGATTATTGCCCTGGTCTTCATCTTCTGGGGCGTAGGAACCAATCTCATGAACCGGCGGGATGCCGCCATCGTGGTCAACGACCAGGAGATCCCTTTCCAGGAGTTTCAGAAACGATACGACCAGATGGTCAATGCCTATCGGCAACAGTTTGGTGACGCCATCTCCGAAGAGATGCTCAAAGGGCTGGGGGTCAAACAACAGGTCATCAGCCAGTTGACCCAGGGAGAGTTGTTGCGACAGGGCTCCGCTGCCATGGGAATTATGGTGGCGCCCATCGAGATTCAGAGCAGTATTAAAAAAATGCCGCAGTTTCAGAGTGAAAGCGGGTTTGATCTGGGAAAATATAAGGCGATTCTGGCCGCCAACAGCTTTAGCCCCCATAAGTTTGAGGACTCGATCAGTCAGGATCTGCTCAATGACAAAGGGCTTCTGTTTATCAATGATTTTGCCACCACTGTCAGTGATTCCGAAATCAGCGCCCTGCACCGGCAGGATCAGGAAAGTGTGGTGGTCAAGGTGATCGCCATCAAGCCAGGCGCCTTCAATGAGCAGATCGTGGTGGAACCGGAGGCGCTGGCCGCCTGGTTTGCAACCAAAAAAGAGAACTACAAAGGGGAGCAGAAGATCAAGCTGAAATATCTCTCCTTCCCGTTTAAGTCGCAGATGGCTGGAATCACCATCAGCGACGAGCAGGTTCAGGCCCAGTTCGAAAAGGACAAGGCCGACTACCAGACCCCAGAACAGCGGCAGGCCCGTCATATCCTGTTGAAGACGAGCGCCGACAGCAGCCCCGACCAGAAGGCGGCGCAACGCAAAAAGGCCGATGACATTCTGGTCAAGGCCCGCGCCGGGGAAGATTTTGCCGCCCTGGCGACCACCTGGTCAGAGGATACGAGCAAGGCCAATGGCGGCGACCTGGGAACCTTTGCCCGGGGCCGAATGGTCAAAGAATTCGAGGATGCTGCCTTTGCTCTGGAGCAGGGGGCCATCAGCGAGGTGGTTACCACACCGTTTGGCTATCATATTATCAAGGTGGAGAAGATTCATCCGGCCATCAGCCGCACTCTGGAAGAGGTTCGTCCGGCCCTCGTGACCAAGCTGCAAGGCGAACAGGCCAAACCGGCCGCCTTCCAGGTTGCCAATAGCGCCTATGAAGGTATCATCAGCGCCGGTAGCCTGCAAGCCTATGGCGAAAAAAACAGCGCCACCACCATTGGCTCCACCGAATTCTTCAGTCGCAGCGCCCCGCCGGCAGGCATGGAGCGAGATCCTCGATTCCTCGATACTATCTTCGCCCTGAAACAGGGAGAGCTCAGTTCACTGATCGAGACCCCGTCGGGCTATTTTATCGTCTTTGCCGAGGCCATCCAGGAATCTGCTCATCCCCAGCTGGAAGAGGTAATGGAGCAGGTCAAGAAGGATTATATCGTCGCGCAATCGCAAGAAAAGGCCAAGGAAACGGCGGCCAGGCTCTTCACCGCCATTCAGGGGGGGGGCGATTTTGAAACGGTGGCCAAGGAGGCGAACCTGACCGTCACTACGACCGGCCCTTTGCGCAAAAAAAGTCCGCAACCTGATCCGGCTCTGCCGGCATCGCTTGTGGATCAGGCCCTGCTGCTCAGCGCCAAAAATCCGCTTCCCAAAGAGGCTCTGGCTGTGCAGGACAACTGGTATCTGCTCTCCTTTGTCGAACGGACGGTTCCTGAACTGGCCAGTTTAAAAGACGAAACCCGCAAGGAATATACCGCGACCCTGCTCAAACAAAAACAGGATCGTTTACTGGGTTCCTGGCTCAAACAACAGGAAAAGAGATCGAAAATCTTAACCAGCAAAAATCTGTAAAGAGATTGTGCCTGCCAGACCGTCTCGTTGGTGGTGGACGGGCGGCTTTTCTCTTATAAACCGTCCGCGCATTATTGATGCTCTCGTGTTGCAACTGATGCCAGGACGGTTTTTTCGTCTCAATTGCGCTCTTTTCCCCAGGTTTCGAGTATATCCATGACCAGTCCCTCCCCTTTGCTTCAGCAGTATCGCGCCCTTAATGCCTTTGAGCAGAATTTTCTGCAATTTCTGTCTGTTGTTTGTGAGCCGCCCCAATCCGCCCTCTTTCTGACCTGTCTCAACACGATAGATCTGCGCAGTCCGCGCGGAGCCTGCCCGACCGCCGCCAATTTGACGCACTATTTCCATAAATTCCACAAACTGGGACTTGTTACCAAGGAGCGGCAATGTGCGCCGGAACTGGTGGAAATATTAAGCCGTCTCGCGGTGGCCGAAGGCTCCTTTGCCGCTTTTGCCAAGGTTATCCGTAAAGAGGCGCCGGTTTCCTATTATTACGGGAAATGGGCCACCCGCTGCTGGCGGGCCTTGCGGGAACTGCGCATTGGCATTTACAGTCAGCAGTTTGATCTTATTGATGAGGCCCTCGATTTCATTGACAGCCAGGGGAGGGATTTCTTCTCTGGCCAGCCGCCCATTGTGCAGATTATTACCAGCCCCTTTGATCCCGTCTGGTTTCGCAGCCTGCCGCCCTCATTTCAATTTTTTCTGCTTGATCACGCCCTTCGTTTTGCCCAGGCGGAGCTGGTCGCTCTACCCGAGATCCAGCTTTTTCTCGAAGATGATGCCAACTTCCACAACCTGACCCCAGATGAACGATTACCCTTCCAGCGGCTCCTCTGCAATCAGCTTTTCCTGCAGGGAGATCTTGAGCGGGCTGAAGTCCTCATCACGACGCATGCAGAACAATTCAGGGGCGCCGGTGGAACCGGGGCGCTTGCCTTCCTGCGCGGAGACTACCCCCGGGCCCGGGATAGTTTCGCCAGTGATCTCCAGGTATTACAACAGCTCTGCGACACCGACAAGGTGGCCTTTGTCGGTCCCGCTACTGTTTTTGCCATCCTGGCTCATCTCCAGGAAGACCCGATGGATGCCCATCAGGCCGTGGCGCGACGACTTGCCCTTCCCCTCTCCCTGTTTCCGGCAATGGCGGAAGGACAGGCCTGCCGTTTTCTGGCCGCCCTGCTCAATGCCCGCGCCACCAACCGCCTGGCCGAAGGGGATTTTTCTTTGGCCACCGTCAGCCAACCATCCAGTCTGACCATTCTTTTCGCCGGACTCTGCGACTACTGGCTCAACAGCGCCATCCGTCCAGAGACCAGAGAAAAATTGGAGGCCCTCCATCAGCAGGCCAGCAGCCAGGGGTACCACCTGTTCAGGGTGATTATTGCCGACCTTCTGGCCCGGGACGGTTCCAAAAGCGACGACAAGCCTTCCGCCCCGCCTTCCCCGCCCCTCGTGGGCGCTGATCTGGTGTCATTTGTTCCCCTTCTGCAACCTGAAGAACCCTGGAAACGCAGCCTGCAGGCCCTAATCCAGGCCACAGCCCCGGGTCAGACTGATTGCCAGGGCTGTTCCCAGCGATTGGCCTGGTTTGTTGATTACACGCGGGGCGTCCTGACCATCAGTCCCCGGGAGCAGAAGATAGGCGCTGATGGTCAATGGAGCAAAGGCCGGCCCCTCTCCCTGGCCCGCCTCCATGATGGCGATATGCTCCCCTATCTGACCCTGCAGGATCGGAAAATATGCGCGGCTATCCACAAGGAGCAACACCCTGACACCCACACTGTCTCCTATCATTTAGATATGGATGCAGCCCTGGTTGCCATGATCGCTCATCCTCACCTCTTTTTGGGACAGTCAACCGGGTCAGCGGTGGAATTTGTCGCCGGTGAACCGGAGCTGCTGGTCGAAGAGCGGGGTGGACAGCTGCATATCCGCTTTGCCCAGACCGTCGGCAAAAACGCGATTACCATTTTTCAGGAAACTCCCACCCGCTTCAAGATCATTGCCATCAGTGACAATCATCGCCGCATCGCCCAGATCACCGGCCCGGATGGACTCAGTGTCCCGCTGGCGGCCAGCGAACAGGTGTTGACGGCCATTGGCAATATTTCGTCCTACATGACGGTCCATTCCGCCATTGCCGTGGATGTGTCCAGCCCCATCCACCGGCATATCGAAACCGTTGAAGCCGACTCTTCCATCTATATCCATCTGCTTCCCTACGGCACAGGCTTCCGGCTGGAAATGTTTGTCAAACCTTTTGCCGAAGGGGGACAGTATCTGAAGCCCGGACAGGGGGTTGCCAACATCATGGCCGAGGTGCGTGGACGACGGCTGCAAACCCGCCGCAACCTGGCGCTGGAAGAGCAGAAGGCGCGGGAAATTGAAGAGTCCTGTCCCATCCTTGATCTGGCCATTGACATCGAGCAGGAGAACGACCGGGAGTGGCAGCTCCAGGATCCGGATGACTGCCTTCAGGCCCTGATGGAGCTGCAGGCCATCCACGAGCAGGTGATCATTGAATGGCCGGAAGGAGAAAAACTGGCGGTCAGTCATCAGGCCTCCATGAAAAATCTCAACTTGAAGGTACGGACCCATCGGCAGAACTGGTTTGCCCTGTCGGGCGAGGTGGTGCTGAATCAGGAGACGGTCATTGATTTACAGGAGCTGCTGGTCAAAATGAAGGGGGCCTCCGGTCGTTTTATCCAGATTGGCGAAGGCCAGTTTCTGGCCCTGACCCAGGAATTCAAGAAGAGACTGGAAGAACTGAACGCCTATGCGGAGAGCGCGGAGCCTGCTGCCGACGGCAAGGGAGAAATTCTTCTGCATCCCTTGGCCATGCTGCCTTTGGAGAAGTTGCTGGAACAGGCGACCACCACCGCCGATGCCGGCTGGGAGGCCCAACTGGTCAAGCTGAAAACCATTCAATCCTATATCCCTCAACTGCCCTCCACCCTGCAGGCAGAATTACGGGACTATCAACTCGAAGGCTACAACTGGCTCTCCCGTCTGGTTCGCTGGGGGGTGGGGGGCTGTCTGGCCGATGATATGGGGCTGGGCAAAACCATCCAGTCCCTGGCTATTCTGCTGGAGCTGGCCGCCGAAGGGCCATCGTTGGTCATTGCCCCGACCTCAGTGTCCACCAACTGGGAAACGGAGGTGCATCGTTTCGCCCCCACCCTTAATATCACGACCCTGATCGGCAAAAACCGGCAAAAAACCATCCGGAAATTAGGAAAATTCGATATTCTGATCACCACCTACACCTTGCTGCAACAGGAAAACGACCTGCTCTCCGAGGTCAAATGGCAGGCGGTCATTCTCGACGAGGCGCAGGCGATTAAAAATGCCGCCACCAAACGATCCAAGGCCGCCATGGCGCTGA
>DYNG01000069.1 GCA_020721165.1 Desulfocapsa sulfexigens | reverse complement strand
TCCTCTTCTCTGCTCTGTCAGGGCGGTGGAGGCAGAAGAAGATACCATTGCCGCCCTTTCCACCCCTCCTGGTTCCGGCGGCATCGGGATTATCCGTATGAGCGGCCCCCACTCTCTGCCCGTTATCCGGCAGATCTTCCGGCCCCGCGCCGCTGACTGCAATTTTCGCAGCCATCATCTCTATTACGGCCATATCGTCGCCCCGGTAGCCGGGGCCTCAGCCATCATCCTGGATGAGGCGCTGGTGGTGTATATGCAGGCCCCCAAGTCGTACACCCGTGAGGATGTGGTCGAGATTCACGGGCATGGGAATTTCCTGGCCCTGCAGTCCATTCTTGAGCTTCTGCTCTCTTTTCCAGTGCGGCTGGCTGAACCTGGTGAATTTACCAAACGGGCCTTTCTCAATGGCCGCATTGATCTGACCCAGGCCGAGGCGGTCATTGACCTGCTTTCTGCCCGCACCCGCAAAGGGGTGGAGATGGCGCAGGCCCAACTGGCGGGCCGACTCTATGAGCAGGTGGATGCCATCCGGCAGGTTTTGGCCAGGATGCGAGCCCTGATTGAAGTGGCCATTGATTTCCCGGATGATGTCGTCGAGATCCTTGACCATGCGACGATGAGACAGGAGCTGGAAACACAGGTCAGGCTACCCTTGGCCTCTCTGCTCCAGCGCTCCCGGCAGGGCCGCATGCTGCGGGAGGGGGTCAGCGTGGTCATTGCCGGACGGCCCAATGTCGGGAAATCGAGTCTGCTCAACGCCCTGCTCCAGTCCGAGCGGGCCCTGGTGACGGCCCTGCCTGGCACCACCCGAGATACCATTGAAGAGTATCTTGATATTGAAGGCCTGCCGGTTCGTCTGGTGGATACCGCTGGTATCCGCGAGAATGCCGAAGAGGTGGAGGGGCTGGGCATCCTGCGGGCCCGCCAGCAGATAGAACAGGCGGATCTGATTCTGCTGGTGATTGATCTGGCTGCCGGAGTCAGGGCGGAGGATCTGGATATCTTTGGCGATATTCGGCACAAGCCGGTGATTCTGGTGGGCAATAAGGTTGATCTGCTACCATCCGGCCCGCCCCCCTTGACAGAACAATTTCCCCGGGTTCTGGCCCAGGTGTCGGTCTCGGCCCAAAGGGAAATGGGGATTGACGAATTGAAACAGGCGGTGTTCAAGGAGGTGGCGGGCAATCAGAGCCAGTGGGAAGAGGCGGGCTGCACCCCCAATCTTCGCCATCAGAATGCCCTGGCACGGGCATACTCGGCCAGCGATCTGGTTCGGGATGGACTCCAGTCGGCGATCAGCGCTGATCTTCTGGCCATTGATCTGCAGGAATGTCTGGCAGAACTCGATATTATTGTCGGGGCCACGACAACCGAAGATATTCTTGATCTGATCTTTCAGCAGTTCTGTCTGGGAAAATAAAGGAGACGACAGGGTGATGGCTTTCTTATTCTTTCAGTCCGGGATGGAAAGATGATAAATGGCGGGCAACTGCCGGTACTTTTCATGACAGTCAAGGCCATAGCCGACCAGAAAGCCCTGGGGAATGGCAAATCCGCAATAATCAATCTGCACGGCCCGATCTCGTCGTTCGGCCTTGTCAATCAGGGCGCAGACCCTGACCGAACTGGCCCCCTGGGAGTTAAAATAATCCAGCAGCCACTGAATCGTCAGGCCGCTGTCAACGATATCTTCCACCAGCAGAATATCTCGGCCCTGCACGGCCAGGGAGGGGGCGCTTTTTAACACGATCTCGCCCGAGGAAACCGTGCTGTGACCGTACGAAGAGACCTGAACGAAATCAATCTCCAAGGGGATGTCCACGGCGCGGATCAGGTCGGCCATAAAGACGAAGGCCCCTTTTAAGACCCCGATCACGGCCAGTTTTTTGTTGGCGTAATCGTGGCTGATGCTCTGCCCCAGTTGCGTAACCCGTTGCTGAATGGCTAAGGTGTCAATGATAACAGTCTGGGTTGTCGTTATGGTCTGCATGATATGGTGGAGTTCTCCGTGTGCTGGTTTCAGGTTTACACAACTTTTCTCTTCTCCTGTATGATGCGAAGTCTGGCTAATGTCAAGGATTTAACGGGGATTTTCTGCTCCGGTGGTGAGGAATTTTGAGTTTTCACCTGTTGACAAACAGGGGTTGTTCAAGTAGATATAAGTTTCTTTTATGATTCGTATCAGTCATTAAGGTGTATGATGCGGGGCAGCCAACCTTTCGGCCAGAAAGAAGGGATGCTGGCCGCATCCATAACCACAAGAGTTTCTTTTTATTCTCAGGATGTTATCATGGGAAAACCAGTGAGCACGATGAACCCGGCCTTCAACAGCGAGGTTGTGGCGACCCCGGGTGGCGAGCATCTCAACAGTTGCTTTTCATGCGGAGCCTGTAGCGGCATCTGTCCGGTCAGTCAGGCCATTCCAGAGTTTGATCCCCGCAAGATTATTCACATGATCCGCATGGGGATGAAGGAGCGGCTGTTGGCTTCTGATTTCCTCTGGTACTGCTCCAGTTGTCAGTCCTGTGTCTTTGTCTGTCCGCAGGATGTTCGGTTTGCCGAAATAATGGGAGCATTGGCTCGACTGGCGGTTCAGGAAGGCTTTGTCAGCAAGCAGGATCTTATTGACAAGGGCAAGGCGGCCCAGGTGCAGCGCGATCTTTGTGTCTCCTGTCTTACCTGTGTGCGGGTCTGTCCCTGGTCCATACCCAAGATTGACAGTCAAGGCGTGGCGGATATAGATGTTGAGGCCTGCCGGGCCTGTGGCATCTGCGTGGAGGAGTGTCCGGCCCGGGCGATTACCCTGCATGAGTCGGCGGATGGCCGTCTGCTGGCGGCCTGTGGCCTGTAATCTGGAAATACTGGAATCGTTGTCGAAGACAAGGAACGAATTATGAGCTTTGAGCCGAAGATCATCCTTTTTAGCTGCCATTACACCTCTCAGCAAAGTTGCGCCGAGCAGGGGACGGAGTTGCAATTGCTGGGTTTTCCAAAAAACATCACCATGATCAGGGTGCCCTGCACCGGAAAAATCCAGGTGACCAGCCTGCTGAAGGCCTTTGAAGACGGGGCGGACGGGGTTTTCGTCGTGGGTTGTCCCGTGGATGGATGTCACAATGTCAAAGGCAGTGTGCGGGCGGCCAAAAGGGTGGCTGCTGTCAAAAAGGCCCTGGAAGAACTGGATGTTGAGGCTGGCCGGATTGAAATGTTCCACCTGCCCCGTGGTCTGCACCCAGAATTTGTGGCTGCCGGAGTGACTATGGATACGAAGATCCGGGCCCTGGGTCCCAGCCCTTTTCACCGTTAACTGCCCCTGAGGGAGAGAAGAAAATGATCGTTGCGGAACGAAAGCCGATGGCTGAAATCATAGAGATGGTGCGGGATTGCGCAAAAATTCTGGTATTGTCCTGTCGTGGCTGTGTGACTGTTTGCTCGGCTGGTGGCGAACGAGAGGCCGCCGCCCTGGCGAGTTTGATTCGTCTGGGTCTGAAGAAGCAGGGGAAAGATATTCAGGTGATTGAAGGCAGTCTGGTTCGGCAGTGCGACAAGGAATATATTGACGGGATTGACCAGTGGAACGGTCAGTATGACGCCATTGTCTCTACGGCCTGCGGGGTCGGGGTCAATTTTATCGCCAACCTGCGACCGGAGGCGGTGGTCTATCCGGCTCTGAACACCACCTTTTTTGGCGGTTCGGCTGAACAGGGCATCTGGATGGAACAGTGTGCCGGTTGTGGCGACTGTGTTTTGCATCTCACCGGTGGTCTTTGTCCGGTGGCCCGTTGTGCCAAAAGCCTGATGAACGGACCCTGTGGCGGTTCGGTGGGCGGTAAGTGTGAGATCAATAAAGAGACCGAATGCATCTGGCAATCCATCCATGACCGTTTGGGCGGGCTGGGCAAAAAGGCCCAGATGGAGACTATTGCCCCCATTCGTGACTGGTCAACCGCCGGACACGGCGGCCCCCGCAAGACGGTGCGGGCCGATTTGACCATCTGAAGGGCGCCCTGAAAAGAGCGCTGACGACCTTCAGCCGGCTGGTAGCGGCTGGAAGTTGCTGTTAAAAAAATGGTTTTTCATTTCCCGCTGAGGAGATGAAAAACCATTTTTTTTTATAACGACAGAAAAAGGCGGTTATCTGTTTTCTGTCTTCCCTCCCTTGTCCTCTGTTCCCGATTCCGTTCCCCGTCCGTAATCATCATCAAAGCGAATGATGTCGTTTTCGCCAAGATAACTTCCATTTTGCACCTCAATGAGTTCGAGGTTAATCACCCCTGGGTTCTCCAAACGGTGAAGGACGCCGGCGGGGATGTAGGTGGACTGGTTTTCATGGAGGAGGAAGACCTCCTTGCCATTGGTAATCCGGGCCGTTCCCGTGACGATGACCCAGTGCTCGTGGCGGTGATGATGCATCTGCAGGGAGAGCTTTTTTTCGGGATAGACCGTAATCCTTTTGATCTGATAACGGGGTTGCTGCTCAAGGACGGTATAACTGCCCCAGGGGCGAAAAACCGTGCGATGGAATTTGAATTCGTTGCGCTGTTTCTTCTGGAGTTGGGCGACCACGGCCTTGACGTCCTGGGAGCGGGACAAGGGCGCCACCAGCACGGCATCGGCGGTTTCAATGACAATCGTGTTTTCAAGACCAACGGTGGTCACCAGTTTGCTTTCTGAGCGAACCAGGCAGTTGTGACTGTCCTCAAGAATCACATCGCCGACGCTGACATTACCCTGTTCATCTTTTCTGGAAATCTCCCATAAGGCCTGCCAGGAACCGATATCACTCCAGTCGAGATGGGCGGCCACCACCGCCATCTTGTCACTTTTTTCCATCAGGGCATAATCAATGGAGTCGCTGGGCGAGGTGGCCATGATCGTCTGATCCAGACGGAAGAAGACCCCGTCTCTGGCGCCGTGGGCAACGGCGTTGCGCATGGTAGTCAGTATTTCCGGGGCATGACTGGCCATCTCCTGACGGAACGAGGCGATGGAAAAGGCAAACATGCCGCTGTTCCAGAAATAGTTGCCCTGTTCAAGATAGGCCGAGGCCGTGGGCAGATCCGGCTTTTCCTTAAAGGAGAGAACCGCATGACCTTCACCCCGCTCGATGTAACCATAACCGGTTTCCGGCCTCTGGGGTTCGATGCCAAAGGTAACGATGGCCCCGTTTGCCGCCAGTTCCGCCGCCCTCTGCACGGCCTCGGCAAAGGCCTCTTGCCGCAAAATCAGATGGTCGGCGGGCAAGATCAGGAGAATGGTGTCCTCATCCTGACTGAGGGCGCAATATTCGACGGCGGCGCACACGGCCGGGGCGGTGTTGCGGCCAACGGGCTCCAGGAGAATGGTGTATTCAGGAGCCACCCCCAGCTCATCAATCTGGCTGCGGGTAATGAACCGATGCTCTTCGCCAACCACCACCAGCGGCGGCAACAGTCCCGGGATTTGACCAACCCGCAGGATTGTGCTTTGCAGAAGAGAACTGGTGTCAATCAACTGTAAAAGCTGTTTGGGAAAAAGTTCCCGTGACAACGGCCACAACCGGGAACCCGTGCCTCCGGCAAGAATGACGGGTTGAATATTAACCATGATTGCTGCTCCTAAAAAAAGATGGGGCCATTTTCCCCTGAAACGACAAAGGGGCGCGCAGGCGCGGACTAATCAATTTTCATTATTTTTGTGCTTCTCGATTTCATCAAAAACACTTTTTGCAGGAATTGCCGCTATCTCATCCCGCTCAAAGGCATCAATTTGGCTCTCTGCTACTTGAGCCCACAAGACATCCCTTTCTTTCCGCGATGAAAATTCAAAACTGGAAAA
>DYNG01000002.1 GCA_020721165.1 Desulfocapsa sulfexigens | reverse complement strand
GAAATAGAGGTGGCGCACGGACTGAGTGCGGAAAACATAAAACGGGGGCGCTATGCGCTGGGAGAGGGCATTACCGGTAGGGTGGTGGCTTCTGGTGAACCCATCATTGTCCCCCATATTGCCAATGAGCCTCTCTTTCTCAACAAAACAGGAGCCCGGGGAGATATCAGCCAGCAAAACCAATCCTTTCTGTGTGTTCCCATCCGTGATGAAGATCAGATTATCGGTTCTCTCAGTGTGGATCGCATGTATATGAGCGGACTGAATTATCAGGCCGAGGCGGATCTGCGTTTTTTAACCGTTTTAAGTGGTCTCATTGCCCAGACAACGCGAAGAATTCAGATCGTCAACCGCAAGCAGGAGGGCCTGCGCTTAGAAAACCAAAAACTTAAACAAGAGCTTTCTGAAAAAAATAAAATCCACGATATCATTGGCAACTCCAGCCGGATGCAAGAGGTGTACGAGATGGTCCAGCGGGTGGTGGACTCCAATGCCACCGTGCTGTTACGAGGGGAATCAGGCACTGGAAAAACCTTGGTTGCCAAATCACTTCACTACAACGGTCATCGAAAAAATAAACCCTTTGTGGTGGTCAATTGTTCGGCGCTTCCCGAAACACTGCTTGAAAGCGAGCTGTTCGGGCATGAAAAGGGGGCCTTCACCGGGGCCACAGAACGCAGAATAGGACGATTTGAACAGGCAGAAGGGGGAACAGTCTTTTTAGATGAGATCGGGGAAATCAGCCCTTCAGTGCAGATTAAACTGCTGCATATTGTACAGGAACGAAATTTTCAACGAGTAGGATCAACCCAGACCATTCACTGTGATGTCCGACTGGTCGCTGCCACCAATAAAAATCTGGAACACGCCGTGCAAGAGGGAAAGTTTCGGGAAGATCTCTACTACCGCCTGAATGTCTTTCCGGTCTATATGCCACCCCTGCGGGAAAGACGAACCGATATCCTTCTTCTTGCCGAATATTTTCTGGAAAAATATGCGAGGGAAAATAAAAAAATAATCACCCGCATCTCCACCTCTGCCATTGATATGCTTATCCAGTATCATTGGCCAGGCAATGTGCGGGAATTGCAGAACTGTATGGAGCGAGCCGTTCTTATCTGTGATGATGAATCCATTAAAGGGGTTCACCTGCCGCCAACCCTGCAAACAACCAAACCCAGCGCCCTGAACAACCTGCTTTCTCTGGCCGGTTCTGTGGAAAATTTTGAAAAAGAGATTATCATTGAAAGCCTGAAGCGCCACAATGGCAACCAAACCAAAGCCGCCCACTCTTTAAAAACAAGTTTGCGGATTATCAATTACAAGATTCATCAATACGCCATTGATCCCCGAAAATTTAAAATTTCAAAAACATGAAACTATTGCTCCATATATGCTGTGGGCCATGCTCGCTTTATCCTCTCGCCCAGCTTGACAACGCCGGAATAGAGACACACGGTTTTTTTTATAACCCTAATATTCATCCCTATCGTGAGTTTCAAAAGCGGATGGCCGGTGTTCAGCAAGTGGCCACGACCAGCGGGCTGGACATGGAGTATGACAACGATTACGGCCTAACCGAATATTTAAGAAAGGTGGTCTTTCACGAACAGGAACGGTGCTCTCACTGCTATATAATGCGTCTGGAAAAAACCGCTGAACAGGCCCAAAAAAAAGGCTACGAGGCCTTTTCAACCACGCTTCTCTACAGTAAATATCAGGATCATAGGGCCATTCAGCATATTGGAAAAACCCTGGCGGATCGCTATCAGATTGAATTTTATTATCAGGATTTCAGGGTCGGATGGCAAGAAGGAATTGACAAGGCCATCGCAATGGATATATATCGTCAGGCATACTGCGGATGCATCTACAGTGAGCAGGAAAGATATGACAAGGTTCTGCAAAAGAAACTTAAAAACAGGGTATAACTCCTATTATGGTTACCATACTTATTCTCGCAACCACCAATGCCAACAAGGTGAAAGAATTTCAGGAGATGTTGAAAGATTTTCCCATTCAGATTCGATCTCTTGCCGATTTTGGAACCCTGCCGGAGGCCATCGAAGACGGGGAAACATTTGACGAAAATGCCTATAAAAAGGCCCTGCATACCGCAAAAATACTTGGCCTGCCAGCCATCGCCGATGATTCGGGACTGGTTGTTGAGGCTCTGGGAGGAGCTCCGGGCGTCTATTCCGCCCGCTATGCGGGGGAAAAAGCCACAGACCAGGAAAATGTGGAAAAACTTTTGCGGGAAATGCAGGGGGAAAAAAACCGAAAGGCCTCCTTTAAATGCGTCCTTTCCATTGCGGTTCCATCAGGACCGGCCCTAACCTATGAAGGAAGCTGTGACGGGGTGATCTTAGAAAAACCACAAGGGACAAGTGGTTTTGGTTATGATCCCATCTTTTTTCATGAAGGATTAGGGAAAAGCTTTGCCGAGGCAGAGGCAGAGGAAAAAAATGGGGTCAGTCACCGAGGAAAGGCTCTGGCTGAATTTAAAAACGAATTTCCTCAGGTTTTACGCTGGCTGACCCAGCGACTGCAAGAAGAGAAACCGCCAAAACCTGACCACGATGAATTTGAACATAACGACTGGTCGAACTAACCAGCTTGTTTTACAAGCCTGAATAACATACCAAATTTGCCCTATATCAACATAAGGCAAGATTGAAATCCGTATTTATCCTGAGTTCCCGGACAATTGTAACGAGGAATTAGAAAATATAAATATTAACAGCGTGTTATGCGATTCGTGCCGCACAAAAACATCGTTACAATCCAATGAGTTGTAACTATGTTTTTGGCAAGTGTCTCTTTGTTAACTTGCTGATATTAAATGGTTCTTGTTTTTTATCGTTATAATTGCTCGGGAATTCAGGATTTATGAGACATTCAGGAACCGACCTATTCGATTCTCATTTCCCGGTTTAAGAGATCCATAACTGCCACAGAACATGCCTTATCCTGATAGAGTATCTGATAGACCTGTTCCAGGATTGGCATATCCACTTGAAGTCGCCCGGCCAGATCATACACAGAAATGGTGGTTTTGACCCCTTCCGCCACCATTTCCATCTCGTCCAGAATAGCGGAAAGCCTTTTTCCCTGACCCAGTTTTAGCCCTACGGTTCGATTGCGACTGAGATCACCTGTGCAGGTAAGCACCAGATCGCCAAGTCCACTTAAACCAAAAAAGGTGACAGGGTCTGCCCCCATGGTCACCCCCAGTCGTTTAATCTCCGCCAGCCCCCTGGTAATAAGAGCCGCCCGGCTGTTGAGTCCATAGCCAATGCCATCGCTGATTCCGGCGGCAATGGCCACAATATTTTTAAGGGCGGCGCTGATTTCCAGACCTATCACATCACGGCTCGCATAGACCCGAAACCTTTCTGTGCCAAATATCCTCTGCAACTCTTGGGCTTTTTCAATGTTGTCGCAGCCGATGGTCACCGCTGTGGGCATACCCAGGGCGACTTCTTTGGCAAAGGAAGGGCCGGAAAGAACAGCCAGAGAGATGTCTCTGGTCTGTAACTCTGCCCCCAAAATCTCAGTCATAACCTGAGTCATGGTCATCAAACTTTCATTCTCAATCCCTTTAACCGCTGAAATAACCAGAGTTCCTTTTGCCAACAGAGGCGCTATACGGGAAAAGACAGTGCGAAAGCCATGAGAGGGTACAACCATACAGACGGTCGAGCTTCCCTGAAGAGTTGTGACCAGATCAGAAGAAAGGCTTAAGTTGGGCGGGAAAGAAAAACCGGGCAGATATTTTTTATTTTCATTCTCTCGTCGCAAAAGCTCCACAAAATCTGGGTTATGGCCCCACAGAGAGGTGGTCAGACCCTTCCCCGAAAGAACACCCGCAAGGGCTGTTCCCCAAGAACCGGCGCCAATAACGGCAATTTTTTGTGAGCTTTTCATTGACTGGTTACATCGTCCTGTCATTATTCCTCGTCGAACCCATCATCTTCCCCTTCCGAGTCGTCTCGGGCCACTATGTCCATGGCCACCACCTTTTCACCCTCTTCCAGGTTAATCAGGCGAACCCCTTGGGTGGTCCGGCCAATCACGCGTAAATTTTCCAAGGGCATCCGAATCATTTTTCCAGAATCGGCAATCAGGATCACCTCTCGCTCATCATCCACCTGCATGGCCCCAATCACAGCGCCATTGCGCTCACTGGCCTTAATCGCGATAATCCCCTTTCCTCCCCGTCTCTGCACCCGATACTCATCCACCGGACTTCGTTTTCCATAGCCATTTTCGGTCACGGTCAGAATAGAGGTGTCTGTTGATAACACAATGGCCCCCACCACAAAATCATCCTCCGCCAAATTGATTCCATTCACACCGGCGGCCATTCGCCCCATGGCGCGAATATCAGACTCATGAAAACGAATAGATATCCCTTTGGACGAAATCAAAAGGATGGTGTCATTCCCGCTGAGAATATGCGCGGCGATGATCTCATCGCCATCGTTGATCGTCAAGGCCCGTTTTCCTCGTTTCATTGGGCGGCTAAATTCCTGGATACTGGTTTTTTTCACTCGACCCGAGCGCAACACCATAAGAATGGTTTTTTCTTCTCCCTGGGCCATTTCGTTGGAAACGGGTAAAATGGCCGCCACCTTTTCACCTTCCGCCAGCTCCAGAAGATTGACAATCGCCTTTCCCCGAGCCGTCCGACTGGCCAGGGGCAGGGTATACACCTTCCGCCAGAAAAGTTTTCCATGATTGGTGAAAAAGAGGAAGGTATCAAGGGTGGAAGCCACAAAAAGATTAACAACAAAATCCTCCTCGACATTGGCGACTCCCCGAACCCCTTTACCGCCACGGCGTTGTGAACGATACAGGTTGACCGGATTGCGTTTGATATACCCGGAATGGGTGATTGTGACGGCCATATCTTCCGGCACAATCAAATCTTCCGGTAAAATTTCATCAACGGCATCTATTATTTCCGTTCGTCTTTTATCACCATAGGTTTCTTTTATTTCAACAAACTCTTCCCGAATGATTTGTATGACCAGGGCCTCATCGGCCAGGATTTTCACCAGCCGGTCAATCTCCAGCATAACCTCGTTATAATCACTGATAATTTTGTCCCGCTCCAAACCTGTCAAGCGCTGGAGACGCATTTCCAGGATGGATTGCGCCTGTATTTCAGAAAACTGAAAATTGGCGATAAGATCTTCTTTGGCATCGCTGGGGGTTTTGGCAGCTCTAATTAACTGAACCACACGGTCAAGATTATTTATAGCAATTTTAAGCCCTTCCAATAAGTGAGCTCGTTCTCTGGCCTTCGTTAATTCAAAGACGGTTCGTTTATAGATAATGGTTTTTCGATGGAGAAGAAAATGTTCCAATATCTGTTTCAAATTTAAAACTTCGGGCCGATTATTAACAATAGCCAATAAAATAATCCCAAAAGAGCGCTGCAAGGGAGTCATTTTATAGAGCTGATTAATAACGATATCCGGAAATTCGTCCCTTTTTAGCTCCAGAACAATTCTCATCCCCTGACGATCTGACTCGTCACGAACCTCGGCGATGGATGTGATTTTCTTGTCCTTGACCAGTTGGGCTATTTTTTCCACCAGGGTCGCCTTGTTCTGCTGGTAGGGAATCTCACTGATAATAATGGCCTCGTTTCGGCCATCCTTCATCTTTTCCACATGGGTTCGTGAACGCATCAAAACACTGCCACGACCGGTTTCATAAGCCTCTCTTATGCCCGAGCGCCCGCAAATAAGAGCGCCAGTGGGAAAATCAGGGCCGGTAATGTGATGGATAAGTTCATGAATGGTTATGGAAGGATTATCTATCAGGGCAATAAGCCCATCCATAACCTCGGTTAAATTGTGAGGAGGTATGTTAGTCGCCATCCCCACCGCAATGCCAGAAGATCCATTAATTAATAAATTTGGGATTTTGCTGGGCATAACCGATGGTTCCACCATCGAGTTGTCATAATTGGGGATAAAATCAACCGTCTCTTTGTCTAAATCAGCCACAACCTCCCGGTCAATCCTGGTCATGCGCGCCTCGGTGTAACGCATGGCTGCCGGGGAGTCCCCATCCATTGAGCCAAAGTTTCCCTGGCCATCAACCAGGGGATAACGCATGGAAAACCATTGGGCCATTCGGACAATGGTATCATACGCAGCCGTATCACCATGGGGATGATACTTACCAATAACATCACCGACAATTCGCGCTGATTTTACATAGGGACGATTATAGAAAACCCCAAGTTCCCGCATGGCAAACAGGGCCCGACGATGAACAGGTTTCAGACCATCCCGAACATCAGGTAAGGCCCGCCCGACAATGACACTCATGGCATAATCGAGATAGGATTTTTTCAACTCTTTTTCAATGGAGATGGTTGGTTTATTTTCCTGCGTATTTTCACTATTCATAAAATTTTACACCAAAGAAGATTCACAGAGACCAAACCATCCGTCCTGGATTCAAAAGAAAGATTGTCAACTTCGTCAAACCCCGATGAAGGGGACAAAGCTCCACATCAAAAAAGGCCACAACCCGCTAAATATCTAAAGAGGTTACCTCAAGGGCATGATTCTGGATAAACTCCCTTCGCGGTTCAACCTTATCCCCCATGAGAGTGGTGAACATATCATCTGCCAGTTCTGCATCATTGATGGTGACCTGAACCAGAACCCTCTTTTCAGGATTCATGGTTGTATCCCAAAGTTGCTCAGGATTCATTTCACCAAGACCTTTATATCGTTGTAGGTGACTCCCCTTAAATGTCTCATTTCTCACCGCCAACAACATTTCTTGCCAGTTACTTACTTTGATTCCACTATCCTGACCGGCGCTCTGTTTTTTGATGAGTGTAAATTCCTGTTGCAGAAGGGTTTCAATAAATGGAAAAACCGTAAGCGCCTTTCGATATTCAGGGATAAGGGGGATATGGGGCCCCACAGTCGCACTAATGTGTTTTTTCCCCTTGATAGCAACATCAGCTTCAAAACAGTTGGATCGCCAACGGCAAGAACGAATTGGACTTATAACAAAATTTTTTTCAGAAAGTTGTTCCAAGATACCCTGAACAAATGACTGATCGCTAAATTGATCGGCTGAATGAATATTGTTGCGAAGAAGAAAAAAGAGTAACTCCTCCCAAATATTCATTCTTTCCAAATAGGAGGCGAGTTTCTGATAGAAAGAGAGTTTCTGTAATTTCTCCGCTAACAGATTTCCGGCAATAAGGGTTTTATCTTCTCTCTCTTCTGTTTGAATTTCAAAAAGCTGACACGCCTCTTGATACAAGTAGTTATTTAACTCGTCATCCTCTAAAAAATACTTCTCTTTTTTCCCTCTGCCCAATCTGTACAAAGGGGGCTGCCCGATATAAACAAAACCACCTTCAACCAGAGGAAGCATCTGCCGATAAAAAAAGGTCAGCAATAAAGTCCGAATATGGGCTCCATCAACATCGGCATCGGTCATAATGATGATTTTATGATAGCGCAATTTCTCCTTATCAAACTCATCCTTACCTATACCGCAACCCAAGGCTCCAATAAGATTTTTTATTTCCTCACTTCCCAGGATTTGATCGAACCGGGCCTTTTCGACATTCATTATTTTTCCCCGTAAGGGAAGAATAGCTTGAATGGAACGATCTCTTCCCTGTTTGGCTGAACCTCCGGCAGAGTCCCCCTCAACAATAAAAATTTCTCGTTTACTTGGATCCTTTTCCTGGCACTCCGCTAATTTTCCAGCCATCAGCAGACTGGTTGATCCTTTTTTCCGGGATAGATCACGAGCCCTTTTCGCTGCTTCCCGCGCCCGAGAGGCTTCAACCACCTTGATTAATATTTTTTTGGCTTCTTGCGGATTTTGCTCCAAAAAAAGCGTTAGTTTATCTCCACATACTGATTCAACAATGGATTTTACTTCCGAATTTCCCAGTTTGGTCTTTGTTTGTCCTTCAAATTGGGGATCAGGAACACGAACGGAAATGACACAGGTCAGTCCTTCCCGCATATCATCCCCATTCATTTTTTCCTTCAAATTTTTAGGAATAATATCATCACTGGCATATCTGTTGATACATTTGGTTAGGGCTGCCCGAAACCCCGCAACATGGGATCCACCCTCCCTGGTATTGATATTATTCACAAAAGAAAACAATCTTTCCGTGTAACCATCAAAATACTGAAAGGCTATTTCCACTTGAACCATATCTTTTTCACCAATAATATAGATAGGTTCAGAAGTAACGGTGACTCTTTTCCGGTTGAGGTAATCAATATATGATTTTATTCCACCTTCAGCATAGAAGGAATCTTCCGCACCAGACCTTTCATCTTTAATGAAGATATGAATTTCTTTGTTCAAAAAAGCCAGTTCCCGCAACCGATTATTGACGGTTTCATAATTAAAAACCGTTGTTTCGGTAAAAATATCTGGATCAGGAGTAAAGGTAATCCGAGTTCCGGTACTCGTACTTTCTCCAATAATCTCTAATTCACCTTGTTTTTCGCCATAGCGATACGACTGTTTATATATTTTCCCATTCCTTTTTATTTCGGCGCTGGCGTGAACAGAAAGGGCATTAACAACCGATACCCCAACACCATGCAGGCCCCCGGAAACCTTATAGGAAGAATGATCAAATTTTCCACCGGCATGAAGAGTCGTCATAACCAACTCCAAGGCCGAGATTTTTTCGGTGGGATGCATATCAACCGGTATTCCGCGCCCATTATCTTCAACTGATATGGAATTATCCTCATGGATAACAACATGGATATGAGTACAGTGCCCTGCTAACGCCTCGTCTATGCTGTTATCAACAACTTCCCAGATAAGGTGATGAAGTCCTGATTCTGCGGTATTGCCAATATACATTGAAGGTCTTTTGCGAACTGCCTCCAATCCATCCAGAACTTTTATCTGTTCAGCCCCGTATTCTTTATTTTCTTCAATCACAGCAATACCTTGTTGTATTAAAATAAAAATATCCATTCATGAAATATGAATGGATATTTTTATAATTATCAGTTTTTACAAAAAAAATATAAACTATATTTGCATTGGCATAATGATACTTAAAAAACCCTCATCTGCATCTGATTTTAAGAGACAGGGGCTTCTATTTGAATTGATGTAAGCGTCAATATCTTCACCTTCCATAACCTGCAATGTTTCAATGAAAAAACGACAATTAAAACCAAGAAGAAGGTGTTCCCCAGTGTATATTACCGTTTGTTCATCTTTGGCATTTCCTATATCCCCATTTTGTGAAGAGAGAACTATCTTTCCTTCAGTTATTTCCAACTGAATAGTATGAAAAGTTTCTTCAGTAAAAAGATTGATTCTTTTTAAAGCCTCTAAAAAAGGAATCCTCTTTATTTTAATTTTTTCCTGTAATTGAACAGCGTTAATAATGGCTCGATAGGGAGGAAATTCACCTTCTTTTAAAGCGATAATTAAAACTGCATTATCATCCTTGATAACCATTTTTTCTTTTTCACAGGAAAAAGAAATGAAATCACGATTTTCACAGAATTTTTTTAATTCTTGAAGTCCTTTTTTGGGAATAAGGGTAATGGGGTTAAGGGTCAGTTTTTCCAAATCAAAATCAACCTTTTTTTCCATAATAGAAAGACGATGACCATCCGAGGATATCATCCGTAAACAAAAAATTTCGTCTTTCTTTTCAGCTTCAAAAAGAACACTTGTCAGAATGTAATTATTTTCTTGTTCTGTGGCTATTGAAAATATAACTTTATCAATAAGTTCTGTAAAAATAGCGGCTTCAAAAGAGACAAATGTTCCTTCACTAAATTCTGGAAATTCTGGAAAATCAAGGCTTGGCAGTCCAGCTAAATTATAAATACTTTGTCCAGCCTGTATCTCCACCCAACTATTTTCTGTTTCTTTTATAGTAATAAAGGGTGACCCTGACTCCCTTACTATTTCATAAATTTTCTTACTCGGTAAAGTCAATGCTCCCTGTTCTATAATTTCTGCTGGGATTTTAATCCGAATTCCTACTTCCAAATCAGTAGAGGTAAGAAATAAACCGTCTTCACTGGATTCAAAAAGAGTGTTTGCCAAAACGGCGATGGTTGATTTTCTGCTGCTAATATTTTGCAGAGCATTTAACGCATCATAAAAAATTCCTTTAGATATATTGCAAATGAGAGCCATATAAATAATCCTTTTATTTATATATTTATTATTAATACTGTCTATTTGTTTATTTAAAATCTAATTTATTGTTTTTAAACAATAAATTAATATCAAAAAATGTTTAAAAAGACCAACAATTGTTCAAAAAAACTTATGAACAATTGTTTAAACAAATTACCCAGAAGTTATCAATATTCAAGTGTGGAAAAAAACCTGAAATAAAAAATAACATAATGATTTATCTTACTTTTTTATAATAAATAGTTTTGCAAAAAAAAACAAGGAATAATAAAAAAGAGAGTGTCTCAACGACAGATATGAGCAATATAAGTTGCAGAAAGATTTCCAGCGACTCTTCAATTGAGGTATTTGTTAAAAGGGGGAGTAAGGGAATCTTGAAAAAAATATGAACACCATTATTCCTTCACCAGGCCTGAAAAAAAAAGGGGTTTAATGTGTTGTTACACATTAAACCCCTTTTTTAGATAGGCTAACCTATCACACCTTTTTTACCACCAGCAGACAGTTTTATCGGCAGCAAAAATTTTAGTCACCAACTGATCATAATCGGGATTTTCGACATTCAGATTAAATTCATCAGCTTCACGATCTCGGTTTAAAATTCCAACCAGGGTTTTCACATCGTTATTCGGTTCTGAACGATAGACTTGTAAAATTTTCATTATATTAACTCCTTTCTTTATTCAGCACATGCTGGGGGAGGCTCATTGGTCTGTTTCGGGAGTCCATAAGGAATAATAAAGTCGGCATCCCGCATGGCCTCGCCCAATTCTTGCAGAGAAATTTCGGCAATGAGTTTATCACCCTCTTCATCCACACAGGTATCGGGGGCAACAGCGCCACAGGAATAGACCTGGCCCTCCATATCTTTAACCCAAGCGATATTTTCGCTCATATAGGTAGAAAAAGAGGGGAACTCACCATTCATGATGACCGGAAAGGCATAGTGATTTTCAACAGCCAATCCCAGACCTGAACGAATACCGTCATTGTACATACGGTTTGCAACCAATATATATACTTTTAATGATTCCATTGTCTAGAGCTCCTTATAAAACGATATACTTGCCGCACTCGTCAAGCAGAGCGCCATGGAAAGCCTGAGTTCTCATCTGTTTACCTGACAGTCCGGCGGGAATATCAGCGGCTGCATCGTATCCTTCGCAGGTATAACTGTCGGCGCAAATGGCAATATCCTCCTCGCCACATTTTTCTGCCAGAACCTTGAAGCGCGGATCTTTAGTAAGATGAATGGATTTATAGGTGAAGAAAATCATCGGTTTTTTTCCGGCTTTTTCGGCCGCATTGGCAAGCCCGATAACATGGAGCATATTTTGCGGCGAGGTCACGAAAATAGCTAGTTTATTTGGATCAGCAGACATAAGTCTTATCCTCCTTTAGAAAAAATACTTAGTGAAAATCAACCTTTTTTAACATAAAAGCTGATAAACCCGGATTGCTCTTTTTCGCCAAGGTACTCATGGCCGCCACGAGCACACCACCCGGGGATATCATTTCGTGAACCAGGATCCGTTCCGTCAATCTGGAGAATCTCGCCAGATTTAATTTTGCCAATCTCTTTTTTGGTACGAAGAAGAGGCATGGGGCAGCTCAAACCTTTGGTATCCAGTATTGCGGCAACAGCCAAACCATCCGGGGCAACTTTAATATCACTCATTTTGTTTCCTCCTAAAAAAATATTGAAAGTAGGTATAAAGAAATATACCTGAAATGAAAAATACATTCAGACACTGAATTTAATCTGAATAGCGAATAAAACAATAATTTTCAACTTCTACTGTAGCACAAAACATCTGTCAAGTGCAAAATGAATGGGGATTCACGAGGATTTTCCTATGTTAACGCACCGTAATTTCACTGGAAACTTGAAGGTAAAAGCGGGCTTTTTTTCCTTTTTTATTTTAGATGACTTGACAAATGCTGTCTGCAAGTGTAAAGAAAAATTAATTTTTTTGTTTAATACCCAGACTTCTCTGTAATCAAGAGAGGTCTGGGTGGGGTATTTTAAAAAATAGGGGGGGATATGAGCGAAGAAAGCGTGATGGGTGGAAAAATAAAAGAACTGTATAAAATTTTATGTCAAAGTGAATGGAATGCCACCGCCACTGGCCTGATAGTGGCCTTTTTTTCCGTTATTATCATGGCCTGGTCACGCCCCTGGGGAGCAGTCGGGGCTATTCGGAACTGGGGGGAGTGGATATTGTATGGAGTTGGTTATCTGGGACAGGCGCCAAAATCGGTTTTTTTAGATTCCGGCTCCATTATCGGTCTGGGTTTTATCGGTGGGGCCTTTGTTTCCGCCTGTCTTGGTGGCCAGTTCGCCCTTCGTTTTCCACCCCTGCGAGAGTATGTCAAGGCCATCATTGCCGGCATTTTTATGGGGGTTGGCTCTGCCTTGGCCGGTGGGTGCAATGTGGGCGGTATGTACAACGCCATTGGCAATCTGGCCGCCAACGGGTTTTCCATGTGGTTAGGCCTTGTGATCGGGGTTGTTTGTGGTTTATGGCTTATTTACAAGGAAATGGAGTATGTGACCTGGGGTGACGGGGGGGCCGCAACAGTGGATATTCCTGGCGCCGTTCAGGCGATTTTGGGGCTTGTGGCCATCGCCTTGTTGGCTTGGGGGGCATATTCTTTTGCAAGCAATGCCGCCGCCAAAATTTCCACGCTCTCCGCCATTCTGCTCATTGCCGCCGCCCTTGGTTATGCCATGCAAAGAGGTCGCTGGTGTATGGTACAGGGTTTTCGTGAGCCCCATATGACCGGTGATTGTACCTTGGCAAAATCAGTGGCCCTTTCCATTTTATTTGTCGCGATTGGTGGGGCTATTCTTAAATCGGGGGTGGATCCAGTTCTTGAACCAGTCCAATATGTTCGTGGCACCTTTGGCTGGGGCGGGGTTGTGGGAGGATTTATTTTTGGTCTGGGCGCCATGATGGCTGGCGGCTGTGGATCTGGAAGTTTGTGGCGGGTTGGCGAGGGGCAGATTAAGTTGTGGGTGGTTGTCCCTATTTTTGGTATTGCCAACTCTTTAATGACCAGATGGTTTCAAGGAATGGAGTTCACCATCAGTGGCAATGGCTTGAAGGGATTATTGACCCAAGCCCGGTACGAACTTATTGATTATACCCCTGAGCAGATAAATGAGGCCATTAGTTCTGGCGGTTCTCTGACTGTCACAGGCATGGAACAGGCTGGAAAACTGGGAAGTTATGTATTTATGCCCGACGCGCTGGGATTTGGCATGACCATTATGCTGATTGGTTTAATAATGGCGCTTTGGTTCGTGGTCGTTACTTGGAATGAAGAGACAAATAAACTTATTGTTCCCATGTGACAGTTTCTCGTAGCAAAAGAGTGTTTATGCATCGCAATTCCTTGCTGAACAGGGAGTTGCGATTTTTTTTTGGAGAAAAATGGTATTGGGGGCCGGTGGTGGATGGGGTTTTGTTAAAGAAAAATATTCTTGCCGCCCGCAACAGTTTATCTGCCGCCGAGCGGGAATTTAAAAGCGGTAAAATTCTGTCCACCCTCCTGTCTCTTGATGAAATAACATCTGTAGATACAGTTTTTGTCTATATCAATTTTCGTTCTGAAGTCCATACCAAGCGCTTGATTACCACCCTTCTTCGATTAGGAAAGCGGATTGTGGTTCCGGTGACCTTGGTTCCGGAGAGACGATTGCTGGCTGTGGCGATCAATGATCTGGACCAGGATTGTGTGCCCGGTTTTTGTTCCATCCCTGAGCCCCGGCCCGAGTTGAGGGAAAATCAGCAGGTGGCTGGGCGGGACATCGAGGCTATTCTTCTGCCCGGTTCGGTTTTTGATGAACGGTGTGGACGATGGGGGTATGGCGGAGGCTATTATGATCGTTTTCTTACGAATGAGGCTCCCCTGTCAACACGAATAGGTTTGGCCTTTGATTTGCAAATAGTGAGGTTGTTGTCACTCCGGCCTCACGATCAGCTCCTGGATATGATTGTGACAGAAAAACGAGTCCTGCAACGAGGATAAGACCTGGAGTTTGGTGAGGATACAATGCGAAAAACAGCAGTATTCAAAGATTCTCTTTTTTTAGATCATGATCCCGGCTTTGATCATGTTGAATCACCGGAGCGAATTAAAACCATTTATCGGCTTCTGGACAGCCCTTCTCTCTCCTCTTTTTTTCTCACCCCAGAATTCGGCGTAGCTTCCCAGGAATTGATTGCCCTGAATCATTCCCCTGATCTTATTCGCAGAGTCGCGGAAACGGCAGGGAAACAGTTCGACTTTCTTGATCCAGATACCAGAACCTCTCCAGATTCGTATGCAGCGGCCTGTATGGCTGCCGGGGCTCTGATTCGAGGGATTGATCTTCTGCTCGATGGCGCCATTGACAATGGTTTTGCCCTGGTTCGTCCCCCAGGTCATCACGCCGAATATGACCGCTCCATGGGTTTCTGCCTGTTTAACAATGTGGCGATCGCCGCCCGCTATGCCACGCAGGTTCTGGGGTTGGAGCGGGTGATGATTGTGGACTGGGATCTGCATCATGGCAACGGCACGCAGAATTCATTCTACGACAGTGATAAGGTTCTCTATATTTCCACCCACCAGTATCCCTACTATCCGGGAACAGGCTCTTTGCGGGAAACAGGAGCAGGAAAAGGAGAGGGGTTTACGGTCAACATCCCCTTGCCCGGGTATCAGGGAGATCGTGATTATGCGACCATATTTGACGACATTGTGGCGCCCATTGGTCGTGAGTATCGGCCCCAACTTATTCTGGTCTCTGCTGGATTTGATATTTACCAGGGAGATCCCCTGGGGAGCATGGAGGTCACGGCGCAAGGTTTTGCCTATTTAACCCATACCTTGGTCTCTCTGGCCGAGGATGTGTGTGAGGGTCGTTTGCTGGTGACCCTTGAGGGGGGGTACAATCTGGATGGTCAACGAGATGGCATCCTGGCCGTTCTTGGTCAATTATGTGGACAAAGGCTGGCAACTGACCACCCTGTTCATCTTGATGGTGAGTTAAGCAAACGGTTACGCCAGGAAAAATCCGTGCACCCGGCTATTCACCAAGCGTGGGAGCTTGCAAAAAAGTATTGGAGAATGTAAACTTTTTTTGTAACTGTTCGCTTGATGATGGAAACGACTCTTCACTGTTCAATACGACAAGAGGTATAGCTGTGCCGGAAGAAAACAGGGTAAAAATACTGCTGGCTGATGACGATGTGACCGTTCGTTCCACGGTGGGCGCCGTGCTGGAGATGTTTGGTTATGCGGTGACGGCGGTGGCAGATGGGCGGGATGTCATTGAGCAGGTTGATGATTCGTATGGGGTGATTATCCTGGATGTTAATATGCAGGATATGGGTGGTTTTGAGACCATTAAGGTGTTGAATGAACGAGGCCTGGAGATTCCGGTTCTCTTTCTGACCGGGGCCGGCTCCATGGAATATGTCGTGCAGGCCCTTAACCTTGGTGGTTATGATTTTATCACCAAACCCATTGATGATCTGGACATTTTTCACGCGAAAATCAAGCGCGCCGTGGAAAAACGGTCGTTTGTCTTACGGGAAAGGGATTATACAATTTCCCTGGAAAATGAGGTTCGTGAAAAAACCAAAGAGCTGGAAAAAAACAACCGGCTGCTTATGACCTACAGCCATAGCCTGGAAAATGCCACGGTTCAGCTTATGAGCAGTCTGCAGAATGCCATGGAGGAAAAGGATTATTATACGGCCGGTCATACCGTACGGGTGACAGAATATGCCCTGATGCTGGGACTGGCCATGCAGTTGCCGGAAAGAGATCTGGTGGTGCTGCGGCGGTCAGCTCAGTTTCATGATATCGGAAAACTGGTTATTGATTTGATGTGCATTCAAAAACCAGGAAAGCTCAGTCTGGATGAATGGGAGCTGATTCGGAAGCATCCTGGGGTGGGAGCCAATATTATTCGACCGTTGGGGTTTATGGAGCGGGAGCAGTTTATTATCCGCCATCATCATGAGCGAATGGATGGGGGTGGGTATCCTGATGGCCTGAGGGGGGAGGAGCTTGATCTCCTGACGAAAATTCTCATCGTCGTGGATAGTTATGACGCCATGACCTCCAGTCGCAATTATCGCCGTAATTTAAATATGGATGAAGCGATTCAGGAGTTGCGGGTGAATGCGGGAACACAGTTTGATCCTGAGATTGTGGATGTGTTTACGCAGTCAGTGCCGAATTTTGTCTTTTCATTCAGTGCCTCGGTATAAACGAAGATTGTGGATAGAGAGGGTGAACCCCCATGAAAATAACGCAAAAAGAGGTGGAACGGGTGGCGCAGTTAGCCAGGCTGCACTTGAGCGATCAGGAACTGGAGACCATGACCGGTCAACTGGACACCATTCTTTCCTATGTTGACAAGTTAGACGAGCTGGATACCAGCGGGATTCAACCAACAACCCATGCCTTTTTTCTCTGTAATGCCTTGCGGGAAGATACGATAGTCTCTTCGTTGCCGCAAGCTGACGCCCTTGCCAATAGTCCTTGTCATAATGGCGAAGCCTTCATTGTTCCTCGAGTTTTATAGAATGGAGTGTAAGCTCCGTGGCGGCGAGCTATCAGAGTGACTCTTTTTCTTCCTGAGAGGGAAGGGAGGCGGCGTTTTCACCTGCGATTCTGGTGCATTCGCAGGTCATTTCTCATGGCGTCCATATTCATTCTGTACACTTAATCAACAGGATAACCCTCTGGTTATTTCAAATAGCATAAGGATTCGTCATGAAGCCGTACGAATTAACCATTGCCCAGGCCAGGGAGCAATTGGCCTCGGGTGGTCTTACCTCACGAGAGCTCACTCAGAGTTGCCTGGATCGTGTTGCCGCCGTGGATGGCAAAATCAAGGCCTTTTTGACGGTCACCAGCGAACAGGCCCTGGAACAGGCTGATGAAGCTGATCGGCTGCGGACTCGGGGGGCAGTGGCGCCTTTATGTGGGATTCCTTTGTCGGTCAAAGATCTGATTTGTACGAAGGGAATTACGACCACCTGTGGTTCGCGGATGTTGGAAAACTTTGTGCCTCCCTATGACGCCACGGTTATTCAGAGGCTAAAAGACCAGGGGGTGGTGATCCTGGGAAAAGTGGCCATGGATGAGTTTGCCATGGGATCCAGTTCGGAAAACTGTGCCTTTCAGGTTCCTGAAAACCCCTGGAAATCCGGGTTCGTCAGCGGCGGGTCCTCTGGTGGATCAGCGGCTTCGGTGGCCGCCCTGGAGTGTCCTGCCTCCCTGGGCTCGGATACGGGGGGCTCCATTCGTCAACCGGCCTCCCTGTGCGGGGTGGTGGGAATGAAGCCCACCTACGGCCTGGTCTCCCGTTATGGTCTGGTGGCCTTTGCCTCGTCCCTGGATCAGATTGGCCCTTTGACCCGTGTCGTGTCCGATTGTGCGCTGCTGATGGATGGCATCTGCGGCTATGATCCTCTCGACTCCACCTCGGTGCAACGACCGCCTGCCCCTCTGATGGCCGCTTTAACAGAAGGTGTGCGGGGAATGCGGGTTGGGGTGCCGAAGGAGTATTTTGGCGCCGGGCTGGACCCGGAGGTGCAGGCCGTCGTGAATCGTGGGATTGAGGCGCTGAAGGACGCAGGGGCCACGATTATTGACATTTCACTGCCATACACCGATTACTGCGTCGCCGTCTATTACCTGATTGCCACGGCTGAGGCTAGCTCTAACCTGGCCCGTTATGATGGGGTGGGTTATGGATTTCGGGCCCCGAAGGCGGACTCGTTGCTGGAAATGTATCGGGAGACCCGTTCTCTGGGCTTTGGCCCTGAGGTGAAACGGCGTATTCTGATTGGCACCTATGCCTTGTCGGCGGGGTATTATGACGCCTATTATAAAAAGGCCTCGCAGGTGCGAACCCTGATCCTGGAAGATTTTAAGCGGGCTTTTGGTCTGTGTGATATTCTTATTTCGCCGGTGGTCCCGACACCGGCCTGGAAAATAGGAGAAATGGCGGATGACCCTTTGTCTGTCTATCTGTCTGACATTTTGACCATTTCTGCCAATCTGGCGGGGATTCCCGGGATGTCCGTCCCAGGTGGCTTCAGTCGTCAGGGCCTGCCCATTGGCATTCAACTGCAAGGGCCACATTTTCGGGAAGATGTGTTGATAAGGGCGGGATATACCCTGGAACGGGGCCTGAATCTGCCGCCCCAACGACCGCCGATGGATTAGGGGCTCCCTGGAGTTGACAGGGTTCGTTCGTTTCCCAAGAAAACAAGCGCCGAGAAAGATATGAACATTCAGACGCCAGAAAATATTGCCTCCATAACGCCGTATCCACCGGGAAAGCCCCTTGAGGAACTGGAAAGAGAGTATGGAATCAGTGGTTCGATTAAAATGGCCTCCAATGAAAACCCCTGGGGGCCATCTCCCCGGGCGGTTGCCGCTATTCGCGGGGCTTTGGAGGGCTTGCACCGTTATCCTGATGGCAGTTGCTATCATTTAACCCAGGCCCTGGCGGCGCGCCACCACCTGATGGCGGAAGAGGTGGTGTTGGGTAATGGCTCCAATGAAATCATCGAGATGCTGGTCAAGGCCTTTGTCCAGAATGGCGATGAGGTGATTACCAGTCACCCCTCTTTCCTGATGTATCAGAAGATTGTTCAGGTGCGGGGGGGAGTCAATACCGTGGTGCCCCTGGTGAACATGCAGCATGATTTGCCCACCATTCTGGCAACAATCACCGCTGCCACCCGCTTGATTTTTCTTGACAGCCCCAATAATCCCACCGGCAATCCCATTCATCCCCTGGCCTTGCGCGATTTTTTGAACCGGGTTCCCGAGTCGGTTCTGGTGGCGCTGGATGAGGCCTATGTTGATTTTATGGACCGGGAACTGTGTCCGGATATTCGCACCCTGATTCGTGAAAACACTGGCCGTTGCGGGGTTGTGTCTCTGCGCACCTTTTCCAAAGCCTATGGTCTGGCGGGATTGCGGGTCGGATATGCCCTGATGCCATCTTCGGTGGCGGTCAGTCTGCATAAGGTGCGCCAGCCGTTTAATGTCAATCAACTGGCCCAGGTGGGGGCTCTGGCGGCCTTGCAGGATGAGGAGTTCTATCAGTTAACCCTCCAGCGCACCCGGGCCGGATTACGATATCTTCAGGCAGAGGTGGAAAAGCTGGGTCGTGTCAGCTATCCCTCCCAGACCAATTTCTTTTTGGTGGATGTGCATGGGGATGCCACCGCCCTCTATGAGGCCATGCTGTATCAGGGGGTGATTATTCGCTCCATGAAACCCTATGGATATGCCTCAATGGTGCGGATTACGGTGGGCACGGAAGAGGAAAATGAACGATTCTTGCGAGCGCTGGCGCTGTGTCTTGACCAGCTTGGCTATCGGTGAGGGGGATGGCGCGCAGAGAAAAAGACGAAATTGTCACCATTGACGGGCCCTCGGGGGTGGGCAAATCATCGTTGAGCCGACAGTTGGCCCTGGCTTTGGGATACACCTATCTGGATACCGGCGCCATGTATCGGGCCGTGGGACTGTTTTTGCGCGATTTACACATTGATCTTGATGACGATCAGGCCGTCGCAGCGGCCCTTCCTGGTCTTGATCTCCATCTGTTTCCAGTGACAGAAGAAGATGGCGATGTGCGGGTGGTGGTCAATGGTCAGGAGGTGGGCCGACTTATCCGGTCGCCGGAAATGGGGATGCTGGCCTCGCGGGTCTCGGCCATTCCAGTGGTCAGGACTCATTTGACCAGGATGCAACAGGCCATAGGGCGGCAGGGCCGGATTGTGGCCGAGGGACGGGATACCGGGACGGTCGTTTTTCCTCGGGCCCGCTGGAAATTTTATCTGGAAGCAGCCCCCGAAGAACGGGCCAGAAGGCGGGTGGCCCAACTGCTCGCGCTTGGTCAGGAGGTGGATAGTCAGAAGGTTCTGGAAATGACCATCCAGCGGGATCACGATGACCAGTCGCGGGCCATTGCCCCCTTGCTCAAGGCCGAAGACGCCCTGCTTATTGACACCAGTTGCCTTGATATTGAGACGGTGTGTCGCAAAATGCTGGCGGTGGTGCGGGGAGGTTGATCAGAAGGGAGCGCTGGATGGGGCATTGACAAGGGAGAATGTCCGCAAGGCCGAAGACCACACTATGGTATTCGGCCTCACGGATTGAGCACGCAGGAAAAGGGCCTGTTGGTGATGTGGTTATTCGATGACGAAGTCGTCACGACGATTGTACTGATAACTGCTCTCGTCAGAGCCTTCAAATAAGGGGCGCTCCTCGCCATAGCTGACCGTGCGGATGCGGCCGGCATTGACGCCCAGATCAACCATATATTTTTTGGCGTTGATGGCCCGTCGTTCACCAAGGGCCAGGTTATATTCGTTGGTGCCTCGTGCGTCACAGTTCCCTTCAATGACAATGGACTCGGAGGAAGACTTCATGTAGTTGGCGTTGGCCACCAGATTCTGGGTCATATCCTGGCGAATGGTGGATTGATCGTAGTCAAAATAGATGGGTTGAAACTGGGAGGAAGAGCGGCCATGTTCCCGTTTATAGGCATCACTTTGATTCCCATCCTGGCCCATGCTCCCATATTGCTGATTAGAACTGTCACTCAGGGTGCCCTCGCTGCTGCCACTGTCCGGATAAGTGATATTGCTGCCTCCGGCGGCATCACCACCAGTTGGAGGTGGGACTTCTTTTTTGCTGCAAGCTCCGCTGACCAGGGCCAGAGAGCTGACAAGGGTTAGAAAGAACAGGGTCTGCAAGGTCTTTTTTGGCATGGTTTTCACTGTGAAGAAAAGGGTGAATTGATGGTCTTGCTCAAGTCATACAGCGGTGAAGGCACGATGAAAATGATTGGGACAAAATATATTCTTACCAAGTAAGAATATATACTCTTCGTGGCGATGGCGTCAAGTAAATAGGACGACTTGACAGGAGAATCGAGGGGGGTTTTGGGCACCTTTGTTATCAAGGTCTCAGATTGTGATCTGAGCAAACAATTAACCAATGGATAATAATTGGTTTTTATAAACATGGAACGACAATAATCATCCGGCCCGGATTGGGTGGTGGAACCCTTCAAAACAAATATTATAACTGGGTGATAATATGGATATTCCACTAACAACACCGGCGCTGCTTTTTCCAGCGGTCACCTTTCTTCTCATCGCCTACACGAATCGTTTTCTGGCTCTTGGCTCTCGTATCCGCAACCTGCATGACCGATATCGTGCGCATCCCGATGAGGTTCTGTTGGGGCAGATTCGGAGTATGCGGCGGCGGGTGATATTGATTCGCAATATGCAGGCTTGCGGAGTGGCGGGCCTTT
>DYNG01000068.1:1951-5866 GCA_020721165.1 Desulfocapsa sulfexigens | reverse complement strand
CCCCGCCGCACCGCATCAAGATCGCCGCCCATGGACAGATCCATCACGGTATCAGCGCCGGCGGCGACTGCCACCCGTAATTTTTCCAGTTCTTCATCAAGGCTGGCGATATCACGGGAGGAGCCGATATTGGCATTGACCTTGGTAAAGGTGTTTTTGCCAATGCCGATAATCTTATCAAAGTGATGGTGCCGGTTTTTGGTGATGGCGATGGTACCCTCGGCCACACCGGCCATCAATTGCTCGACAGGAAGCGATTCGTGGCGGGCGCATAGTTCAAATAGAGGGGTGATGATGGAATTGCGGGCATCCTCTCTGATACTCATTCTTTCTTACTCCTTACGGGGGTTGGGGACTGTCCGGATAGTCAGGGGCAGGCCCTTCGATAAAAAGGCTGGCAACGAGCCGGCTGGAAGCGCCGGCTGATCAAAGCATGATGAAGAAACTTTTCACTTTTCTATATTATACCGTCTTGTCAATGTTCTCAAGTCTTGTCCGCTTGTTCTTGATAAATCCCTGGCTGATTCCACAGCGCATTCAGCTTAAGACCTCTGTCGCCTGCAAGTGTGATGAAAAGGGCAAGGGTTGTCTCCTTTTACAGAGAACGGGTTTCCTCAACGGTCGTGCGCACAGGGTGGTTGCCGAGAGTTGCTCATGGCGGCGGAGAAAAATATCGCGCCCCTCTTTTTCAGATACCAAAAAGACTTAATATCATGTATTTTGCTAAAAATCATGCTATTGTTGTCTTGTATGCGTATTCCATTCTGTGAAGTTTGGCAAATATCTGTGTTGAACTGAATCCTTTATCTTTTCCTCTTGGCGTTTCTCCTATGGTAAAAAAACAGCCTTTTTGTCCCGGACATTGCAGTCGTCGCCACGGCGAGCAGGGTTTTACGCTGATTGAACTGCTGGTGGTACTGATCATTATTGGTATTCTGGCGGGATATGTGGGCCCCAAGATCATGGGGCATCCCGAGGAGGCGAAGCGCACCATGGCGGCGGTGCAGATCACCAGCCTGGAAACGGCCATTGAATCCTATAAACTCGATAATGGCGCCTATCCCACCACCGAACAGGGATTGCAGGCCCTGGTGGAGGCCCCGACGACCGGCCGCCTTGCCAAAAAATGGAGAATCGGCGGCTATCTGGCCAAGGGCAAGGTGCCTAAAGACCCCTGGGGCAATGATTTTGTCTACCTCTGTCCGGGGACGCATAATGATTTTGACCTGATATCCTACGGTGGCGATGGACAGCAGGGCGGTGAAGGGGACGATGTGGATGTCAACAACTGGGCGGCGGAATAACCCTGAGTACCCGTCGTTCTGATATGGTTTTTTTCACCCCCCACCCTCCTGGACGGCAACGACAGGATGGTTTCACCCTGTTGGAACTGATTATGGTCAGCCTGTTGATCACGATCAGTCTGGCGGTCAGTGTCCCCCGTTTTCGTCAGGCCCTGGTTGTTGATCAGTTGGCCGCCGATTCCCGGAAAATCATCGCTCTGGTCAAGGAGGTTCGCGTCCGGGCCAGCCAGGAACAGCGCCCCTACCTGATTCTGATTGACCTTGATCAGGAAAAAATATCATTTCAGGCCGATCAGCCGGTCGCCAAAAAAGATCAGGAGCGCCCTCCTGCCCGTCCCGTCCTCAAGCTTTCTCCCTCTGTTCGTTTTCAGGATATTCAGAGTGGCAGCGCGGAAAAAAAAACCTCCGGCGAGGTCTCCCTCTGGGTGAACAGGCAGGGCTATATGGACCAGACGATTTTTCACCTGGGCGATGAGCAGGATCTGGTTATGAGCATCGTCATTTCCCCCTTTCTCCCTGGAATCAAAGTCCATGACAGCTATGTCGGCCTGGAGTAAAAGCAGCGCTCCGGTCTGGTCAGGACGGGGGACAGGGGCGGGGAGGGCGGGAAGGCGTGCGTCTGGATTTACCCTGCTGGAGGTGATGATTGCCATTTCCCTGCTGGCCATTGCCCTGACCACCCTCTTCGGTTCCCAGTCGCAAAGCGTCTCCCTGGCGGCAACGGTCAAGTTTGACAGTCAGGCCCCTTTTCTGGCCCAAATGAAGATGGCGGAATTGACCACGGCCAGCGATCCGGTCAGCGCGGATAATGGCGATTTTGGCGAGGATTTCCCGGGATTTCACTGGCAGGTGGAGGCCGAAGATGTGAAGCTGGATGGTTCAGAATCGCTGGGGAAACTGGCCGAAAAACTCCAACAGTTGACCCTGACGGTTTCGTGGGGCGATGGCGAGCGCTTCGTGTACCCCTTGCAGGCGATAGTCCTCAAGGAATCGAAGCCGTGAGACCATGACCACAGGAATTCGGTATAAGGAGGACGGATTTACCCTCCTGGAAATTCTGCTGGCCATTGCCATTTTTGCCATGGTGGCGACTCTGGCCTACGGCGCTTATCGGGCCAGTTTCCAGATCATCCAGACCACCGAATCGCAGGTGGAGATTTACAATAAGGCCCGGGTGGCGCTGGATCGTCTCAGCCAGGATCTTGGCTCGCTGTACCTTGGGCCTACCGGTTTTTTGCAGGGCAAACCGCAAACGATTGGCAGCCGGCAGGCCGATACCCTGCGGTTCACCTCCAGGGCCCATCTGGTTTTCAACAAAAATGAGCTGGCCGCCGGATCTGCGACCATCAGTTATCGGCTGGAGGAAGATCCCGAGAGCAAAGAGCTGATGCTGTATCGTCAGGATACGGCCTTTCGTCCGGTGGAGGAGGGAAAAAGCGAGGAGAGCGATCCCCGTAAGGGCCTTTTGCTCTGTGATGGTTTACAGGAAGTCGCCTTTCTCTATTACAGTCGGCAGGGCGAGGAGCAGGACAACTGGGACAGCAAGGAGATCGAGAAGGCCGATAGCCAAGGACAGCGACAGCCTGGCCGCATTGCCATCCGCCTTCTCTTTTCTGATCCGGCGGGCGGTGAGGAGCCCGTTTCTTTTCAGACCGCTGTGGCTTTTCCCGAGATGGCTCCAGCACCGAAGGAGAAACCTTAGCATGGCCTGCCCCCTGTTCAGCCCCCTGAAAAATAGGCGCGGCATGGCCCTGCTGATTGCCCTCACCGTTATCAGCCTGATTGTGGTCATCACTCTTGGCTTTAATAAAAACATGCGGCAAAACCTGATGATAGCCGGCATCCAGCGCAATGGGGTCACCCTGGAGACCATTGCCCGGTCGGGAGTCGCGGTTGGCATGGCGGTTTTGCAACAGGATGCCCAGGAAAATCAGTCGGATTCACTCCATGACGCATGGGCGAAGCTGGCCGATGAAGACCTGTCTTCTCTGTTTGTGGTGGGCGATCTGCACATTTCCATTACCGATAATGGTGGCAAATTTCAGATCAACAGTCTGGTGCAGACCAAAAATCAGCAGCAGCCTGGAACCGACCTGAAAAAGGCCACAGCCCAGGAGCAGGCATCCCGCGATTTTTTGTGGCGACTGCTTCGCAACGAGCCCTTTCAGCTTGAAGACGGGGAGGCCCGTAAAATCATTGATTCACTCATTGACTGGATTGATGGAGAGGATGGGGACTGGGAACAGGAGTTTGGAGCCGAATCTTCCTACTATCTGGGCCTGAAAGAGCCCTATGCCTGTAAGAATGGGCCGATCGAGTTTGTTGAAGAGCTTCTTCTGGTCCAGGGGATGACCCCAGAACTGCTCTTTGGCAGCGACCAGCATTCGGGCCTGGCACCATTGCTGACGACCCAGGGGGCTGGCGGTCTGCTCAATATCAACACCGCCTCCCCTCTGTTGCTTCGGGCCCTGGATGAAGATTTGACGGACGAGATGGTGGCCGAAATGGTTGATTTCCGGGAGGACGAAAAGAACAAGGAGGAGCTGTCTTCGTTGCAATGGCCGACCCACGCTGCCCCTTCCCTTCTCGGCACAAATGGATTAAAGAATGT
>DYNG01000068.1:0-1851 GCA_020721165.1 Desulfocapsa sulfexigens | reverse complement strand
ATTTTCCGCTCGTGTTTTGTTATGCAGGTGAATAATGAGAATAATTTCGCATGAGTAAGAGAATTCTGGCCATTGACATGAAGAGTGGTCTGCTGACCGCTGTCGTGGGCACGGTTGAAGGAAACGATATGCAGATTCTCGCCCATGCCGTGGCGCCTGTGACAGGGCGCACCCTGGAAGAGGCTCTGGTGGAACTGATTCAGGGGCTGACCCCCCCTGGAGTCGTCGTTGAGGAGACGGAGGCCTCCTCTGATGCTCCTCCCACAAAGTGCTGCTGGGATGAAAGCTTCGTGGCCTTTGAGCCCGAGGCTTTTTCTTTGCGCAATCTTTCTCTGCCCTTCACTGACAGCAAGACCATCGCCAGGATTCTGCCCCTGGAATTGGATGAAAATGCGCCGGTCAAGATGGAGCGATTACTGGTTGATGCCCTGATTACCAGTGAAACCGAAGGAAGCAGCCAGATTATCGCCGCCATGATTGACCGCGAACTTCTGGCCCGCCGCCTCGCCCTTCTGCACGACCTGGGTGTAGATCCGGAACGGGTGACGGTGTCCGGGGTGTCAACCGCCCTCAGCCTGATGCACACCCCGGAAACAGCGCCGGATTATTTACTGCTGACCATTGATCTGCAACGGGCCTGTCTGGTTCTGGTGCAGGAGGGGAAGATTCGTCTTATCCGGCCCCTGGTCTTTGATGCCGGGCTGGCCGTCGGTTTTCAGCTTGCAGGGCGCGAAGGCCTGGCGGCGGAGATCACGATGGCCCGGCCCGAGAACGGGGAACAGAGCTTTGAATTGTTGAGCGCCGCCATTCGCCAAACCCTGCAAGCGTTTTTTATCAGCGCTGACCTGAGCGCTCTGCCCCTGTTTCTCAGCGGTTCCGTGGGCTCCCTGGCCGGTGTAGCCGAGCGGATTGGCGGGGGTCTGGGGCCTCTGTGTTCCTCGTGGGCGGTGGCCCACCGTAGCTCCTCCTGGTCGGCGCAGGCCCCCGCCACCGAGGGCTGGAATGAAGGAATTATGGCCGATGCGGTCAGTCTGGGCTGGCAGGCCGCCGCTTCCTGGCGCGGTTTTAATTTTCGCAAAGAGACCTTTGCGGTTAAAAAATCCTTTGCCGACAACAAAAAGCTGGCCCTGCTTCTGGCTTCACCCCTTCTGGCCGCCGGGCTTTTCGCCCTCATCTATTTCTGGGTTGATTATGCGCGGATGGTCAAAAAACACGATGAGCTGACAACCGGCATCAAAGCCATCTTCACGGCCACGGCGCCGGAAGTGACGAGAATCGTTGATCCCCTCCAGCAACTACAGATCAAGATCAAAGAAGTCGGGCAGGCCTCGATGAACCCGGATGGCAATCTGCCCAGCAGCACCATTGTTCATCTTTTAGCGGAAATATCAGCGACTATCCCGGCGACAACAGCCGTCCGTCTGGCTCGCTTTGTGGTGGATGACACCGGGCTGCGGATCAAAGGCACCACAGACACCTTTAACAGCGTCAATGCCATCAAAACCGGGTTGGAACAGTCAAGTGCCTTCAGCAGTGTGGAGATCAGCAGCGCGACTCTGGATGCCAAGACCTCTAAAATCCGGTTTGAATTGAAATTGACCATGCAGGGATCTGACTCATGATGATCGCCTCTCTAAAAAAGATCGTTCAGGGCCTGCTCGAAAAGAGCGGCTGGCTGAAGCTGGAGAAACGGGAAAAGGGGATGGTCCTGGCGGGCCTCGGTTTTCTGCTCTGTTTGGCCCTGTTCCATTTTGTGGTCTCTCCCCTGGTGCAGGTTCGGCAACAGATGGGCAAGGCGGTGGTGCAAAAACAGGCGGATCTGAAGAAGATCGAACAACTCCAGGCGGAATA
>DYNG01000067.1 GCA_020721165.1 Desulfocapsa sulfexigens | reverse complement strand
CGCGAGGATGGGTGTGAAAATCTCAATGCCAATACAACCTGGCTGGACGCATAGGTCGGGGCGATTATCGCCCTGGTCGAGGCCCTTGCACAGCAACCGGGAAATCAGGCTGTTTCAGCTTTTGTGGGGGGCGCATAGAGGATGGCGCTCAGGAAAGAGAAGAGAAAGCCGGTGCTGGCGATGATGAAATAGGATTCGGTGAGCATGATGGTTAAAAAGAAAACCGGAAAGGCGATGCGGGCTCGTTGCCAACCATCACCGGCGGTTGGCGCTCGTCCTTGCCAGATCTGGACGACAAAAATACTGATCAGACTGACAAGCCCCAGCAGTCCCAGTTGCGACCAGGCCAGGATAAACTGGTTATGGGGATTATCGGTTGCCACCAAGTTGGGGGAGTTTTTTTGATTGATGACGGCATAGTCCGAGGGGAAATCGCCGGTGCCCACCCCAATCAAGGGATTATTGGCAATCAACTCCCAGGAGTTTTGCCAGAAAAGCAGTCGTAAACCCACTGAAGTATTGGGATTTTGGTGAAATTGTTGAATTTCAGTGATGCCCCGATTCACCCGCTCATGAAAAACCGGACTGGCCTGATAGGCCAGGGTAAAGAGCAACGGCCCGCCCAGGATGGTGATGAGCAGGGCGCGCAGGAGATTCTTATGGAATATCTGCAGGCACAGCAGGGCCAGGAGGACAAAAAAGGCCAGTTGTCCGCAGCGGCCTTCGGTGATAAACATATTGACGGTCATCAGGCCGGCTAATCCCAGCAGGGCCCAACGGCTGATACCTTGCGCCTTGCCCCACAGAACTTCATGGGCCAGCAGATAAATGGTCAGGGCGAGCAGGGGATTATAGATCACATGAAAGGTGCCACGGGTAAGGTGGGCGGGGGTGGTGCCAGTCGTCTGGAACAGGTCAAACCAGGCCAGCCAGGTCAGAGTCATGGCCACCGTCATCCCGGCCACGAAAAATCCGAGGAAGAATCGGATCCCCCCAGGGACGCTTGCCGAGGGGCGCCAGGACGCCTGGGCAACCGTAAAAAAAACCGGCAGTAGCATGAGTTTCCAGTTTTTCTTGAGAACGGCCAAGCCATTGTTAAGGTCGTGGGTCCAGAGCAGGCCCATAATGAGTAGAAGGAGATAGACCAGAACCGTCATGACCACGGGACTGGCGGTGATGGCCGCGATTTTTTTCCGGTAGTTGCCCTCAATCAGCCAGCACAGCAGGATGAGCAGGGCCAGAACCGAAAGGGCCGAGGTGGACAGGGGCAGGGTGAAGGCCAGCAGGGCCAGAAGCCAGGGGTTCAAGCGACCGGCCTGCTGTTGCAGCGTTATCAGGTTCACGATTTTTCCGGTGCGGAGACGGGGGGGTGCCCCTTGATTCTGGTGATGATGGCGGTGGTGGAGGTTGGGGTGGAAAAGGGGATCCTGACCACGGCGCCGCCGTTGGCTTTCACTTCCCGTCCGCCGACAATGGCCTCTTCCTCCCAGTCTGCCCCTTTGACCAGGACCTGAGGTCGTAGGGTGGTGATGAGGTGGAGGGGGGTCTCGTCGCCAAACAGAACGATGGCATCCACACAGGCGAGGGCCGCCAGCACCTGGGCCCGCTGGGATTCGTTATTGATGGGACGGGTTTCCCCTTTAATGGCGCGGATGGAGGAGTCGCTGTTGAGGCCGAGGATCAGAAAATCGCCCTGTTGACGAGCGGCCTGCAAATACTCCACATGGCCGGCGTGGAGGATGTCAAAGCAGCCGTTGGTAAAGACAATCCGTTGGCCGATGTTTTTTCTGGCCTTGATGATGGCTGCACATTGGGCCAGGGAGACAATCTTCTGGTTTTCCCGGGCCGGGTAGGGGCAGGGGGCAACGGTGTTAAAGCGCTGACGAAGCTGAGTCTGCTGCTGTGGATCAATCGTCTGCCAGATCAGACGCTCTTGGTCGTCGGCCTCCTGAAGGATATCGCCATTGGGGGCGATGATCAGGGAGTGGCCGCCCAAGGCCGGATCGTTGATATCAGCGCCGATTCCGCAGCCATTGGCGGCGATGACAAAGGCTTGGTTTTCGATGGCCCGGGCCTGGAGCAGGGTGCGCCACTGCCCAATGCGGGCCTGCGGCCACTGCGCTGAAACCATGAGCAGAGTGGCCCCCTGCTGGCATTGTTCGCGGGCGGTTTCGGGAAAACGAAGGTCATAACAGATGAGCCCGCCCACCAGTCCGTGGGTGGCGGTGGCCACCGGGCCGGATGGCGCCCCCGCAGTCAGCCACTGGTCTTCAGTCCAGAAGGAGAAAAGATGCTGTTTGCGGATCTTGCCGATGACACCGCTCTTATCGCTTATAAACAGGGTGTTGTAGAGCTTGACCTCGCTGCCCGATTCCACC
Source organism: Desulfocapsa sulfexigens (assembly GCA_020721165.1). Lineage (GTDB taxonomy): Bacteria > Desulfobacterota > Desulfobulbia > Desulfobulbales > Desulfocapsaceae > UBA2270. The sequence continues at coordinate 3,504 of DYNG01000067.1, read as the reverse complement.
CGTTCCACCAGTGATCCGGCGCACAGGATCTGATGCCGGGCGGCCAGATCCCGCACCTGTTCCAGCAGCCACGGGGTCTGGCGGCCCAGCTCCGCCAGTTGCGGATAGACAAAACCGCTGGCCCACAGTTCCGGCAAGACCAGGAGGGTGTTCGGCGGCGGCGGGGAATTTTGCAGGGCCTGCCCCAAGCGCTGCCAATTAAGCTGCGGGGCCGCCGGCGAAATGGGGCCTTGAAAAAAACCAACGACGAGCGGTGGGGAAGATGAGAGCATCACAACGAGTCCGCAACGGGTGTTGACAATATCGGTTTGAGTTGGCCCAGCGCCTTGCTCGCCAGTTCCCCGACGGTGACACTCTCTATTTTTTCGTGTTGGTACAGTCGTAGCTGATGGGTATCAGCAGTCAGGGTCAGCAGGGCCTGGTGGATGACGGATGCCTGCGGAATCGGGTGGGGATGGCCGACAAACACGGCGCCAATGGCCCGGGCCGCCAGACCGCGCACCGCTCCTTCTGCCGAGAGCAGGTAAGGGGCAAGATCGCTGATAACCCCGCGCCGGACGAGATCGCGGGCTCGTTTTTCTGCCAGCCGCCCAATTCCCCACAGCAGTCCGCTCTGCAGGGCCGGCAATTCCAGAAAATTTCCGTCCTGATGTTCAAGGGGGCCGTCCGGCTGCATATAGGAGATGAGCATGTGCAGATACTCATCGGCCAGCCGGTCATGATGGTATATAATCTCAGCCATGGCCTCGGGGGCCCCCCAGCCAATGCCGCCGGACTCATCATTGAGGCTCCAGAGAAAACGACGCATGACGATGCGGGCCGCCTCCAGATCCTGATCGGCCAGTCGGGGCGCCACTTGGCCGAAGACGGTGACGGCGTGCCAGCGGAGTAGCTCCTCCGGTCGGGACAGGGCGGAAAAAAGCGGACTCACGATATCGCTTTCCCGATATTGACGGATTTCCTGACGGATATGATTGATATCCGCCAAGGAGAGAAGCGCCAGGATTTCCTGTTTAATATGCCTGCTACCCATTGGAAACCGGTTTTTTTTTATTGGGCAGGCATGACAAAGACCCGTTTGGCCAGCTCGGTATCCAGCAGGAAGAGGCCGCTGGAGTCATTGCCAATGAGGCGCAGGCGATCCACGATCTGGCCGACGGAGGCCTCTTCTTCGACCTGTTCGGTGATGAACCAGTCCAGAAAGGCCTTGGCGGCATGATCGCGGACCTCCAGGGCGACATCAATGAGGTTGTTAATCAGGGCCGTGACCTGCTGTTCGTGGGCCAAGATATGTTCGAAGGCGGTCAGAGGGCTGTCCCATTTTTCTTCCGGCTTGGCAATGGCCTCCAGCCGGGCCTTTCCGCCCCGTTCGTGGACATAATCATACATCTTGATGCCATGAAACATCTCTTCCTGCACCTGAGCCCGCATCCAGGCCGCAAAGCCGGTGAGACTGATGGACTGGAAGTAGGACTCCATGGAAAGATAGAGATAGCTGGAGTAGAGCTCAGCATTGACCTGTTTATTAAACGCCTTTTCCATTTCTTTTTTCATGTTCGGATCTCCTGAGATTAGGTTGATGGTCGCTGGTTACCGGTAAGGCCAATTCTCTATAAGTGGGTTGCCAGGTTTCGTTGTTGCCTCCTGACCTTTTCTTCTGACTTGCTGAAAAAGTGGACGAAGAAGCTGAAGAGGCGCTTAATCAGAGAAAAAAGCTTGTGAGACACAATAATATGAATTGCGCAAATAGCAACAAAGGGAGGCAAAAATGACGGATTGTGCCGTGATGGCCGAGGTCATTGCTCTGGCCCGGGAAAAGATGCTGGCTGGTGAGGGCGGGCCGTTTGCGGCGTTGATTCTGCGCGATGGGGAGATAATCGCCCGGGGCTGGAATCGGGTCACAACTCTCAATGACCCCACGGCCCATGCCGAGATTGTCGCCATCCGCTCCGCCTGCGCCCACTTGCACACATTTGATTTGAGCGGTTGCGAGCTTTTTGTTAATTGTGAGCCCTGCCCCATGTGTCTTGCCGCCTCGTATTGGGCGAGGCTGGCCCGGATTGTTTACGGTGCCGGTCAGCAGGATGCCGCTGATATTGGGTTTGATGATGCCTTCATTGCGGCTGAACTCACCAGAGACCCCGGTTTGCGCAGCCTGCCCATGCAGCAATGCCTGGCCAGGGAAGCGCGGAGTGGCTTGCGGCTCTGGCTGGACATGGACCAGAAGATTCCTTATTGAGGGCGACCGGAGACGGTCGCCTCGTTCTCGGTCAGATGCCAACAAGGGCAGAGGGGTGGGCAGGCAGGTTGATCAGTCATCTTCTGCCTCTTCATCCGTCTCAATATCATCCAGTCGTTTCATTCCTTCCATCAGCATGCCCATGAATCCGCCAATGATTTCATGATCCAAGTCTGTGGGCTCCAGGCCCTGGGTAAAGGTGAATCGTCCTTTTTTCAAGGCCAGAACGGCATAAAAGGCCTCGGCGCCTTCTTGGCCCGCAAATGCCGCCGCGACCAGTTCTCCTTCGCTGAACGACAACTGGCCCTTATTCTTCCCGGCTTCAATCCCCAGGGTTCCGGTCTTCTGGTTGGAGTTGATCATCTGCAGCAGTTCCACCGGCGAGATGTCGGCAAGCTGGCCAACCATGCCGGAAGAAAGCTCTGCGGCCCGTTGCTGATTGATGGTGGTGATGCGACCCACCAGCAGCTTGTAAAAAAAGACCTGGAGGTCGGGGAATCTTTCCTGCAGATGCTGGAAATCCTTTTTGTTCAAGGTGGCAAGCTCTGTCGCCTCCTTGGCGATAATGGTTGTGGTTATGCTTTCTCCCGATAACATGCTTATCTCGCCGAAGACATCGCCTCTACCCATTTCCGCCAGGACGACACCGTTTTCATCAACCACCTCAGTTCGTCCGGAAAGAATAATATAAAGCTGCTTGCCCACATCTCCTTTGTGCAGAATTGGTTGTCGGGCGGAAAATTTTTCCAGATGCATCAGAGATGCCAATTCAAAAAGAATTTCGTCACTCAAAGGCTGGAAAAAGTGTATCCCTTGCAGGAGATCGGTGAATAGTGCCGTGTCTTTGAGTCGCTCTTTCCGTTGCAGGGCCATGAGCAATTTCATCTGCACCGTAGCGAACTCTTTTTCTCGTTTGAACTCAAAGGCAATCCGCCCACTACAGCCGCCGCATTCAAACGAGGTTTTATTTTTGAGCCCCTGGCGATGATACCCGGGCGTCGCCTCGTTGGAGATAAGTTCCATGATATCCTGAACCAGCGTCAGGCAGGTGGGTTTGGAGGCAGGCAGGCGCATAATGCCGTGATTGACCGAGATCTCCTCTCCGGTATTATACAGGGGGCAATGCTTTTCTGCGGTAATACTAAAAACACCATTACGAAAGTGCATGATTCCCTTGGATGTAAATGATTGCCTGTTGTCGGGGTGTTGCCATGAGTAACAGCTTGGACGGCGCAGAGCTTAGGGACTCGGAAGTTACCAATATA
>DYNG01000066.1 GCA_020721165.1 Desulfocapsa sulfexigens | reverse complement strand
AAACTGCCCCTTTTTTCCCGCCAAAACCAGAGTTATCCACCACGGCTTTGATGATCCCCCCAAACTGGCGGCCAATGCCGGAAGCGAAGAAGAGGGCCTGGGCCACTACCGGCGGGTGCGGGATGAAATCAGGGACTTCATCCTGCTATTGCCCGGACTGTTACAGTCTCCGTAACAGTTCCCGATGCAAACCAGGGCCGGCCGTTATCTCAGAAATGCGCCTCAACACACGACAGCCAAAGGAAAGGGAACAGCGCCGAGAGTGGTGGCCGTGTACAACGACGAGATATACCAAAACCGGCGTTGAAACCTGCTGCCATAACGAGGGCGAGATTTGCGCAAAACCAGCCTTTCCTTTGTGAGTGATCCACGGTAATATACTCAAATGGGTTTTTTTAGGGGTGTGTGATTTTTACGGGAGAAGTGTATGTCGGAATGTATGGTTGTGGCCAATGAGGCCTCCACGGATCTGGGGCGGAAGGTGGCGGATTCTCTGGCCTTGCCCTTTTCTGAGATGATTCGGAAAAGATTTGCCGATGGCGAGATCTATCACGCCTTTCCTGAGGATGTGGCGGGGAAGAATCTGATCATCATTGGCGCCACCCATACCGATGCCTCCTTTCAAGAATTGCTTGATTTGATTCAAGGCGGCAGGTACTGGAATGCGGCCACCATCAATGTGGCCATCCCCTATCTTGGCTATTCCACCATGGAGCGGACCAAGCCCAATTCGTATGAGATTCCCAAGGGGGTCACCAGGACGCGGCAGATATTCCGGGCCCGACCGAATTTTGTCGCCTTTGTTGACCTGCATTCCGAGGCGGTGCTTCATGCCCATGCCGGTGAGATTCGCACCGAGCATGTGTGGACGGATGAACTGGTGATCGCCAAAATTCAGGCCAGCGGGCTGAGGGATTTTGTGCTGGTCTCTCCTGATTACGGCTTTTCCAAGCGGGTGGCCCGGCTGGCCAGTCAATTGGGCTGTCCGCATACCGCTGCCGATAAGGATCGCTACGATACGGACAAGACCATTGTCGGCCAGATCTCCAGCGCGGTGAAAGGGAAAACGGCCATTATTTGCGATGACATGATTCGCACCGGCGGCTCCATTCTCCAGACCGTTCAGCGATGCCTGGAGGCAGGAGCAACACAGGTGGCGGTGATGGCGACTCATCTGGTGATGGCCGGAAACGCCCGGGAACGATTCCAGAACAGCCCCATTATGCGGGTGATTGGTTCGGATACGGTGCCGGGGGTGCGGAGCGACACCCTGCTGGATGTCTATTCGGTGGCCCCGCTGCTGGCCGATATCTTTCGCCGACACCTGAAATTAGAATAGCATCTCCTTCCTTGTTTTCTTCAGCGGATACGGTTTTCTGGTTCCCAGGCGCGCCTGGGAACCAGAAAAAATAATCCCTTCCCCTTGGTTCTGCCTCTTCATTGCCCAATTGACCTGTTTTTTCCTTACCGTTTTCTGACAATAATAGTGGAAAAATAGTGTGGTTGTGGCACACAGCCCTCTTCACCTGCAAATGGTGTCAGGTCGGTCAATACCCGCTCATCAGCCATGCCCGCCCGTTCTATCAGCGCCGCCTTGTCCAGCAGGTTCAGCTCGCGCAGCAGGGGAACCAGGGAGTGCATGACCCGGTGGACTTTCATCAGGACAATGGTGTTGAATGACTCCAGGACTTGCCGCAGCCGTTGGTCACTGAAGGTGGCCGGGATCACGGCCAGCATGTCATCGCCCAGGCAGAGAGGGGCGCGGGTATTGGCCGAACAGGCGCTCATGGCGGAAATGCCGGGCACGAAATGCACCCTTGCCTGCGGATAGATTTCGGCAAGTGTCATGGCGAGATAATGGCCGGTGGAGTAGATGGCCGGATCGCCCAGGGTGGGAAAGGCCACGGATCGGCCCTCTTGGAGCAGGCCGGCAATCCGGCGGGCCGCCTCCTGCCAGGCCTGAACAACGAGGGGTTCCGGCCCCTGCTCCCGATGAATTTTGTGCATGGGGAAATACAGGTCAATAATCTCCTTTTCTGCCAAGTCCACAGTGGATAAGGCCTGGCGGACGATGGACAGGGCCGTGGAATGGCCCTGGACGGAGGCGGTGGGGGTGGCAATGACCGGACATTGGCGCAAAACAGTAAGGGCCTTCATGGTGAGAAGTTCAGGATCACCGGGGCCGACCCCGACAATATAAAGCGTTGCTGACATAAGAGTAGAGAGAGTAAAGGGAGTGTAAAAAAACTGGCGTTGGTTACGGGTGAGTGAGCTGTTCTGGATACAGGAGATCGCGCACCTGCCTGATACCTTCCAGCAGCCGCATGGTGGGGCGGGAGACCAGATCCTCATCAATCAGATGGATTTGTCCTGCCCGGACGGCTTTGATTGCCTGAAAACCGGCTTCGGCGGCGATTGTTTTCGCGCTGATGCGGTTCATCTGTCCCTGCTGGGCCAGATAGACATCAATGTCGGCTGCTTTGGCCAGAATGCGCTCTTTGCCATAGGCGGCGATGTTGGTGGAATTTCTGGCGGTGGCATCGCTGGCGACATTGACGCCGCCAGCGCTTTCAAGGACAAAAATGGCAATGGAAGAGGGCGCAAAGGTCTTCATCTTGTCATGGATGGACTCAAAATAGACCCGGGGCCGTTTTTCGGCGGGAATGGTGTCGCGAAGCTGGTGGATACTGGCCAGTTCCGCCTTGAACTGCTGGATCATGGCCGCCGCTTCCTTATTCTTGCCGGTCAATGTCCCCATCGTCCGCCAATAGGCATACAATTCCTCAATGCTGGTCGCTTGCAGGGAAATAACGGCAATGCCGCTTTTCTGCAACTGACTGACCAGGTGGGGATGGGCCTGTTCGATCATGGGGCGGATCAGGATAAGGTCGGGGGCGGCGGCAATGAACTTCTCGGCGGTGTCTTGAGCGGAAAATCGTGGTTTTCCGGCAACGAGGGGCGCATCGTCGCCGTTGGCCACCCCGATTATCTCTGCTGCCAGCCCCAGGGAGAGCAGATTTTCGGTATGGGCCGGATAGAGCGAAATGATACGACTGATGGACAGAGGGATTCGTTCCTGATCGGCGGGCGATGCCGCCAGTCCAGGGAATGGGCGCCCCAGGAGGCAGAGCAGGAGAAAGAGGAAAAGGAATCGTTGCCTGTCGAAGAGCGCATAATGAACGCCGAAGGAAAACTTCGCTGCTGGATAGGCGACGATTGCCATTCTGCGCTTCCTGGAATTGAACATACGGTCTATTCGGTTCATCCGGTTCATGGGGATTCAACGGTGTAATGAATGCGCAGAGGATGGTCATGGGTGGCCGCCTCCACCTGGGCCTGCACCGAAAAAACAGCGGCGATAAGCTCAGGGGTCAGGGTCTCGGCAACGCCCCCGGTCTGATAAATTCGCCCATCTTTCAAAACGATAATCTGGTCACAAAAGGCGGCGGCCAGATTCAGGTCATGGATGGCCGCAATAACGGTTCGTCCCTGCTGGGAAACCAGCCGGCGAACCTCGCGCATGATGGCAATGGTGTGGTGAATGTCCAGGCTGGCGGTGGCTTCATCGAGGGCCAGTGTCTCGGTGTCTTGGGCCAGGGCGCGGGCAACCACCACCCGTTGTTTCTCTCCGCCGGAGAGATCGCTGAACAGGCGAGGGGCGAGATGGTCAATCTGCATGGAGCGCATGGCCTCTTCCACCAGATCGTAGTCATGGGACGACGGCTGGGAGAACCGGGGAATATGGGGGTAACGACCCATAATGACCAGTTCGGCCACGGTAAAATCAAAGTTGCTTGTGAATCGTTGCGGCACCAGGGCGATGCGGGTGGCCAATTCCTTTTTGCGGATGGCGCGGATGTCTCGGCCCTGGAACAGCAGGCCTCCCCGTTGTAAAGAGCGAGTGGCGGTCAGAAGATCAAGCAGGGTGGATTTGCCGCTGCCGTTGGGGCCAATCAATCCGTAAAAGCGGCCCGGGGTCAGATCCAGATCAATATTATGCAGCACCATGCCGCCCCCGTTGGTCCGGTAGGCAAAACAGCCCTGGCGCATAACAAAGAGCGGCTGTTTTTTTGAGACGGTCATTGCCGGAGATGGAGGCCTGCTCATACTCGTTGCCCCAACTGTTTCCGGCGAAAAATAAGGCAGAAAAAGGGGCCGCCAATCAGGGAGGTGAGCACGCCGATGGGCAGTTCGGTGGGGAGCCAGGCCCGGGTGATGGTATCGGCGGTCAGCAGGAGAATGGCCCCGCCCAGGAAGCAGGCCGGAATGAGCAGGCGATTGTCCGGCCCCAGGGCCAAACGGAGCAGATGGGGGATAATCAGGCCCACAAAGCCAATAATCCCGGAGACAGAAACGCAGATGGCGGTGAGTAGCGAGGCCGCAAGCAATAAAATCTTCTTGATCCGGCGGCTGTCCACCCCCAGGGAGTCGGCCATTCGTCCACCCAGGGCCAGGATATTGAGGTCACGGGCAAAATAGAGCATGACCAGCAGGCAGGGCAGGGTGAAAAGGGTCAGCAGGGTGACATCCGACCAGGTTTTGCCCACAAAACTTCCCATCAGCCAGAAAATAATCACCCCCACCTGTTCATCGGCCAGATATTTGATAAATCCGATTCCCGCAGAAAGGATGGCGGCGACGATGACCCCCGATAAAATAAGGGTGTTGGAGGAGAGTCTGCCGTCGGGCGCGGCGAGATAAAAGACGACGGCCAGGGTGGCCATAGCTCCCAGAAAGGCCAGGAGCGGCACGGAAAAAAAGGCAGGCGCGCTGATCCCGAAGATGCCCAGAACCAGGGCCAGGGATGCCCCAAAAGCGGCGCCGGACGAGACCCCCAGGGTGTATGGATCGGCCAGCGGATTCAGGAGGATGGCCTGAAAGACCGCCCCGGCCATTGCCAGCCCCCCCCCGACCAGGGCGGCAGCCAGGATGCGGGGCAGGCGCACCTCCATGACCACAAAGGGAAACGAAGGGTTCATGGCCGGGGGAAGAGAGAGGCCGCTGATGCTTGACCAGATCACCTCCATCACTTCCCAGGGAGAAATGGCGAGAAAACCCATGCCGGTGGCCAGGATGATTTCGGTTGAAAGCAGCAGGGCCAGAACAGTCAGGGCGCTGAACCCGCGTTTTCGCTGGTGGCGCCGCAGGCTATGAAGAGGGGCCGTTGTCTTCACTCCAGTTGAATTCCGTGGTCAGATGCCAGTTCGCCCAGATGATGCACGAAGACCTCGGCAAAGCTGTCTGTTTCTCCCAAACCCTGCATAATCGTGGAGACCTCAAATCCTTCCCGGGTCAGGATGGATTTCCAGGAGTTTGCTTCCGGCCCGGCCATATCATTCCGGGCATGATCGCCCGCCACGGTCAGAAAGGGCTTGAGCAGCACCTTGTGAATGTTTTCCCGTTTGAGCTCGGCAATGACATTCTTCAGGCTGGGAAATCCCTCGACTGTGCCGATATAGGTTTTTACGAGCGGGTACAACTGATTCATGGTGTCGGCGAATTGAAGATATGAGCCGCCAGAGGGAAAATAATCATTGCCATGCCCCATATAGACCAGGGCGCTGCCACTGTCGGCGGCCCAGGCGGCATCGGCGCGCAGGGCCTTGGCCACCAGCGCGATATCCTGGGGATAGGGGTGAGCATCCCCCATGGAGCCAAGGGCTGGACGACCGACCACCAGGAGCTTGAAGGGCTGATTTTTTTCCTTGATGGCGCGGATACTGCTCAGTCCCCGCACACAGGCGACGAGGTCAAGATATTCTTCCCCCAAGGCAATATGGGTTGGCTGGACCAGAATGGTCTGATAGCCCTCGTCCTGGAGTCGGGCGATGGCGGCCAGAGGGCCTTGCACCTCCATAATTTCACGGGGAATCTGGGGATGGGCCTTGAGAAAGGCCGAATCGTCCTGTCGTTTTCGCCAGATATT
>DYNG01000065.1 GCA_020721165.1 Desulfocapsa sulfexigens | reverse complement strand
GATCACTATTTTGAAAATGCGCCCCCAGACCCGATTCTGTTCATCTTCAAAATAGTGATCGAACAACGAAATCAACGGTATCCCCACAACTCCAAGCTCTTCCGCCAATTCACGAACAGCTGACTGTTCATAGGACTCGCCGGCCAGCACCACCCCGCCGGCAGCCACATCCCAGTAGCCAGGATAGATATCCTTGCTGTTGGTCCGCTGCTGGACAAAAATCTCCCCGGCCTGATTGTACACCAGAATATAACTGGCGCGGTGAATCAACCTCTGCCGACGCATGAGAAAACGGGGCGCTGACCCAATCTCGCCATTATCGCGGTCAACAATCTGCACCATCTCCTGGGCGGCAGCCGGGATCAAATGGGGACTGTCCCCAGCCGTATCGGGGGCTGTCCCCATTTGATCCCTATCCTTCAATCCGCCACTTCCATGGGCCGTCCGCAACACACCGGCACTGCGTCCCCGCCCTTAAGCCGCATGTATTTATTGCAGGTCGTACAGATGACCGTGCACTCCTCAACAGCTTTATCCTCGGTATAAGTGGTTGCACCCGATACGCCCTCAATCACAAAACGGGCCAAGTTCTGTTTGATGGGAATATATTCGCCAATGGCTGTCATCCGCTTATTCTCGCTGGCGCAATCCACCACCACCCTCCACAGGGTTTCCATGGAGGCGGTTTCCTGCTCGGTCTCGGGCAAAAACTCAACCACATTCTTATCTATCTGAATTTTCATGCTTTCACCTTTAATGCCTGACCCACCTTGCGGCCCAGTTCAACGCAATGGGAAAGATCTCCGGCCTCAGGAACATATTTGACCTTGATCCCTTCATCCACAAGATCAAACTTCATCTCGGTCATCGCCTCATTGAGCAGTTTGACCGACTCCCCCGACCAGCCGTAAGAGCCAAAGGCGGCGCCAATTTTATTGGTTGGCCGCAACCCCCGCATATACATGAGAAATCCGGCCATTCGTGGCAACAGGCCGTTATTCAGGGTTGGACAGCCCAGGATAATGGCGCTGGCATCGAGGGCCTCCTTCATTACATCGCTGCGATGGTTATAGCGGAGATTATAGAGCTTGACGGAAATTCCTTCATCCTGCAAACCATTGGCAACCTCCTTGGCCATCATCTCGGTGGAATGCCACATGGTGTCATAAATGATCATGGCATTGCCCTTGCCTTCGTGACGACTCCACCGTTCATAGGCCTCAATGGCCATCATCGGATTCTTCCGCCAGACCACTCCATGATCTGGGGCAATCATTTTAATCTCCAGACCACTTTCCTTCACCTTGGCAATCAGTTTCTTCACCAGCGGTGAATAAAGGGTCAGGATATTGGCATAGTACTTGGTCAACTCCTCCATGAGAATCGCCGGGTCCATCTGGTCATCAAACCGCTCGCTGGTGCCCAGATGCATCCCAAAGGCATCACTGGAGAAGAGGATTTTGTCCTCTTTGACATAGGTGAACATGGAATCCGGCCAATGCAGCATCCTGGTCTCCAGAAAAGAGAGGGTTTTGGCCCCTAGACACACATCCTTGCCCGGCGTGGCGATCTCATAGGGCCAGTCTTCCCGGTGAAAGTGCTGCACCAGGGCCTTCTGTCCCATCGTGGAGCAGATAATCTTCTCGGGCTTGATCAGCTCCATCATCTCCGGCAGGGCGCCGGAATGATCCATCTCCACATGGTTGACCACGATATAGTCAATCTTTTCAGGATCCACGATCTCACGAATCCGAGCAATCAGATCCGCCTTTAATGATTTTTTCACCGTATCAATCAGGGTGATCTTTTTATCCATAATCAAAAAGGCGTTATAGGTTGTGCCCCGATTGGTGGAATAGCCATGAAAATCACGGACATCCCAGTCTATAGCCCCGACCCAATAAATATTCTTTGCAATCTGAATTGGTTTCAATGTTCTATCCCCCTGTCAAAAATTAATGATTTCAAACTCTTGTTCGATATATTGAGACATTCCCGGATGCCCGGACATATCGTCCAGGAGGGGAAGGCCTAATTTTTTAATGTCATCCAGCACCTGCATCTTGGAAGAGCAGGCCCGGCACACCCCCTCAAGCAACCCTTTGTCCAGCATCTGCCGATACAGGGAATGTAAGAAATGTCCTTCCTCATTCATTTCCGGGATCAGGCGGGTCGCTTCACCCTCAATAATAACCCGACACTGATGACCACGAGCCGCAAGCTCAAGCGCATTGAGAAGAACATGAATAAAACACATGGGCTGGCCTTGAAAGGCAACCAGCATCACCTTTTTCTGCATAAGAGTGCCTAAGATGAAAATGAAAAAAACGAATGTCGTTGATGAGCAGACAGTCCTCTCCTCATCAACGACGAGTGTAGAAATTAGATTTCGCTGAAATCATCCTTGCCAGCCCCGCAGACCGGACATTCATAGTCATCGGGAAGATCGGCAAAAGCGGTGCCCGGGGCAATGCCGGCGCTTGGATCTCCGAGGGCCGGATCATAGACGAACCCACAGATATTACAGCGATATTTTTTAGATGGATTTTCTGATGGGGAGACTGATGGTTCCTGGGCTTGGGCATTTTCGGCATGGACAGACCCTGGCCCGGCCAGAGGTCGAAAGGCCTTTTTACTGGCCCCGCAGACCGGACAATGCCAATCGTCGGGAATATCTTTGAATTGGGTGCCTTTGGCAATTTTGCCCTTCCGGTCACCCTTGTCAGGATTATAGATATAACCACAGTTGACCATTTGACATTGAAACATTTCTTCAGGCGCTGCCATAATATTTCTCCTTGTAATATCAAAAAACGATTTCCATTTCCTGGTCAATACGGCGGTTACGCCTTCCACACCCCGTGCAGATTACAGTGTTCACGAGCAATAACTGCTTGGGCATCAGTGGCAAAAAAAGCCTCCGGCTTATCCCCTGGGTGCAGGGCTTGACGATAACAGGAGTCGCCAGCAATAAGCTCGATCCACTCTATGTAGTGTTTTTCCTCCATGGGATGAGCAACGCTGCCGACCGCCACCTTGTAGCCGCCATCCACTTTGGTGATAACCGGCACATGTTTTTCCTTGGCCGCATCCACGGTATTGGCCGCCAAATGCACCATAGGGGCGCCGCAACAGACCAGTTCGCCATCGCCGGTATGAAGAACTTCAACAATATTGCCACAAATATTACACTTGTAAATGCCCAGTTGCTCAGTCATGATCCTACCTCCATAATATATTGATCTTTAACCCCGAAGTGCGGAATAATCCGCCACATTTACGCGAGCGATTCCCCATGAATGCCTTCATGAAAAATCACCCGCACCTGTTCCTCTGAACCACCATCAATCGTTGGCGTGTTCAGCAAGATATTTGGCAACCCCTTCAGCCGTTGGGGTCATGGCTGCATCCCCCTGTTTCCAGTTGGCCGGGCAGACATCCCCATATTTTTCAGTAAACTGCAGGGCGTCAAGCACGCGCAAGGCCTCATCCACACTGCGGCCCAAAGGCAGATCGTTAACCACCTGACTGCGGATCACGCCCTCTTTGTCAATGATAAACAGGCCGCGCAGGGCAATTCCAGCAGGAATCAACACCCCATAATCACGGGAAATACTTTTATCCAGATCGGCTACCAGCGGTAACTGAATGTCGCCGATTCCACCATTATTGACAGCGGTATTCTTCCAGGCCAGATGGGTAAATTGCGAATCCACCGACACACCGACAACCTGACAATTGCGCTCTTGAAAAGAGGGCAAGGCCTTGTTAAAGGCCAGAATTTCCGAAGGACAGACAAAGGTGAAATCCAAGGGATAAAAGAACAATACCACATACTGACCACGAAGACCAGACAGAGTGAAGGCATCATTAAAAGAATTGTCAGGCATTACGGCAGTGGCCTTGAAATCAGGGGCTGAATTACTTACAAATGGATTCATTTTTTCTTCCTTTATAAATTATTTAAGACAATTATAATTCATTCTCAATAGTTACAGGCGAACCAAAGACGAGACTTATTTTTCCCGTTATCCCTTCATCGCGACCCGTCCTTCTTCAGTCAGGCCATAACGACATCGTTCAGGGCTGTCAACGAACCCTTTTTTCTTGAGGTCGGTCAACTTGCAACTCACCACCTTGGCATCAAGCCCGGTCGCGCCGGCAATATCCTTTGAGGCGCAAGGAGCGCCGTGTTTTTCCATTGCCTGCAAAACCTTTTTCTGATCTTCGCTCAATCCCGAAGGTTTACTTTTACATCCACACCCCATAATCACTGCTCCTTTTTGTTGTTGATTCTTTTTCTGACATGCAGGGCACAGGCCAATAAACTCCAACCTATGCCCCGTTATTACGAACCCATCTACCGTGGCTGGCAAGGGAAAATCTTTCTCCAGTTCCTCTTTGTCCTCAGACTTACGCACCACAACATTTTCAACCTTCTGGCACTGCACACAAAACACATGGTCATGGACATGCACTTCACTGTCATAGCGTTTTTGCCGACCGCTGACCTTTAATCTGGCAATCACTCCTGCATCAGCCAGGAATTCAAGATTACGATACACCGTTGCCAGACTAACCCTCGGTATCTGCTGCCTGACCATCTGAAACAGTTCATCGGCGCTGACATGCTGGGGCCTCTTCTTAATCTCAGCCAGCAGAATCTCCCGCTGGTGGGTCATCCTTGTCACCATAATAACTCCTTGAAAAGCGAAAAAACAGCCATCATCCGCACGCCAACCGCTTGTTACGAATCTTTTTCATTTATAATTAATAATTATTACCATGTCAATAAAAATATCACGATTTAATTTTCTCCCACGAACACCAGAGGTTCATCTTACCACCGCCGTCTGTTGACAATAAGGCTCGAAATATTGAGCGCCACCATGTACAATAAGCAGGCTATGAAAATGACTGAAATCCAGGAGACTACCCCCTCTCCCTATTTGTGCAGGCGACCCGTTGCCATGATTTCACCCTCCTCTTCCTGATCCGATGACTACACCCAGTGCCTCACTCACCCCGGCCCTTGAAGTTCTGCGCCTGGAAAAAAATTTCGCCGGTACCACTGCGGTCAGGGATCTTTCTTTCAGCGTCAAAACCGGCATCTGCCTGGGCCTGCTTGGCCCCAACGGCGCCGGCAAGAGCACCACCATGGAAATAATGGAGGATATTATCCTCCCCAGCAGCGGAGAAGTGCTCTACCAGGGACGCCCCCGTGATGCCTTCTTCCGTCAGGAAATTGGCATTCAATTTCAACACACCGCCCTGCTCAATTTTCTAACGGTGGGAGAGACTCTCGACTCCTTTCATCGGCTCTACCCCGACCCGGAAGCGCTCTCCAGCCTGGTTGAACGGTGCGATCTGGGCCCCATCCTGCGCCAACGCAATAACCAGCTCTCCGGCGGCCAGCTCCAGCGATTGATGCTGGCCCTGGCCCTGATCAACAAGCCCCGCATCGTTTTCCTGGACGAGCCTTCCACCGGCCTGGACCCCCAGTCCCGCCGGAACTTGTGGGATATCATTCTCTCGCTCAAAGAGGAAGGAAAGACCATCATCATGACCACCCACTCCATGGAAGAGGCGGAATATCTGTGTGACGAGGTGGTTATTATGGATATGGGCCGTCTCATTGCCTGGGACACCCCTGCCCGCCTGATTCAGAGCCACTGTCACGGCAGCTCAATTCTCCTGCCGGAATCAGCTTTCAAAATGAAATTAGAACAACTGCCATTTTCCTGGAAGCGACGAGAGACCACTATTGTCATTGAAACCACCAATATTCATGAAGGGCTGAACACCCTGCTCGACCTTGATGTGAATCTGAGCGCAATGACCATTCACTCCCCCAATCTGGAAGATGTTTTTCTCGGCCTGACCGGCAAGGCGCTTCGGGATTAGGGCCTCGGCAGAAATAAATTGTTCCGTATTGCGCCGGATTTTCGGTCATCC